>NZ_JAAGPM010000006.1:0-130086 GCF_017104865.1 Burkholderia sp. Ac-20349 | reverse complement strand
ACGACGCGACGAAATGGTTCGCCGGCTGCTCGTACAGCGCCAGCGGCGAACCGACCTGCTCGATGCGTCCGCCGTTGAACACCGCGATCCGGTCGCCGAGCGTCATCGCCTCGACCTGGTCGTGCGTCACGTAGATCATCGTGCTGCCGAGCTCGCGGTGCAGCCGCGCGAGTTCGAGCCGCATCCCGCCACGCAGTGCCGCGTCGAGGTTCGACAGCGGTTCGTCGAACAGGAACACGCCCGGCTTGCGCACGATCGCACGGCCGATCGCGACGCGCTGCCGCTGGCCGCCCGACAGCGCCTTCGGCTTGCGGTCGAGCAGCGCGGACAACCGCAGCGCCTCGGCCGCCTGCCCGACGCGCGTGCGCGTCTCGGCCGCGTCGACGCCCGCGAGCTTCAGCCCGAACGCCATGTTCTCGAACACCGTCATGTGCGGATACAGCGCGTAGTTCTGGAACACCATCGCGAGCCCGCGCTTCGCGGCCGGCACGTCGTTGACGCGGCGGCCGTCGATCAGCAGGTCGCCCGACGTGATCTCCTCGAGCCCTGCCAGCATCCGCAACATCGTCGATTTGCCGCAGCCCGACGGGCCGACGAACACCATGAATTCGCCATCCTCGATGTCGAGGCTGACGTCCTTGATCACATCCGCGCCGTCGTCGTAGCGCTTGCGGATCTGCTTGAGCGACACACTTGCCATGATTGCGTTTCTCCTCGTCCGTTGCTGCCGCTCACCATTCGGCGACCGAGCCGTCCTCGCGACGCCACACCGGGTTGCGCCAGCGGTGCCCGGTCGCGGCGGCTTCCCTCACCTTCTCTTCGTCGATCTCGACGCCGAGCCCCGGCGCATCAGGGCGTGCGACGTAGCCCGCGTCGAACGCGAACGGGATGCCGCGCGTGTACGCGTACATCGCGTTGTCGTCGTGATACGCGACATTGGTCGACTGCTCCTGGATGAACGCGTTCGGCGTGCAGAAATCGATCTGCAACGACGCCGCGAGCGTCAGGGGCCCCAGCGGGCAATGCGGCGCGACCGCGACGTCGTACGCCTCGGCCATCGCCGCGATCTTGCGCAGCTCCCAGATCCCGCCCGTGTGGCTCACGTCGGGCTGCACGATGTCGACGACGCCTTCCTGCAGCAGCTCCTTGAACTGCCAGCGCGTGAACAGCCGTTCGCCGGTCGCGAGCGGCACCGCGCAATCGCGCGCGACTTCGCGCAGCGCGTCGTTGTGCTCGGGCAGCAGCAGTTCCTCGTAGAACATCGGGTCGAACGGCGCGAGCGCCCTGGCGAGCGCCTTCGCGACCGGGCGGCGCACGCGGCCGTGGAAGTCGATGCCGAGCCCGACCTCCTTGCCAACCGCATCGCGCACCGTGCCGAAGCGCGCCACCGCGCGATCGATCGCCGCCGGCGACTCGATCCAGTCGGTCGCGTTGACCACGCCCATCTTCAGCGCGGTATAGCCGGCCTCGACGAGCTGCCGTGCGTTCGCGGCCATCTCGTCGGGCGTGTCGCCCTTCACGTGCGCATAGACACGCGCCTTGTCGCGCACGGGGCCGCCGAGCAGGTCGTAGACGGGCACGCCGAGCGCGCGCGCCTTGATGTCCCACAGCGCCTGCTCGATGCCCGAGATCGCGCTCGTCAGGATCGGGCCGCCGCGATAGAAGCCGCCGCGATACATGACCTGGAACAAATCCTCGATGTGGCGCGGGTCGCGGCCGATCAGGTAGTCGGCGAGTTCGTGCACGGCGGCGGCCGTGGTGGCCGCGCGCCCTTCGACGATCGGCTCGCCCCAGCCGGCGAGGCCCTCGTCGGTGCTGACCTTCACGAACTGCCAGCGCGGTGCGACCGCGAATGTTTCGATTTCGGTGATCTTCATGTGGATGAACGGGTCCGGTTGAACAGCAGCGCCGACATGCCGTTGTCGGCGACGAGATCCGCGCCGGCGATGCCGGCCGCCGCGTCCGACAGCAGGAACGCGGCGATCCGGCCGATATCGGCCGGTTCGTTGATGCGCTGCGCGGGATGCAGCGCGCGATACGTGTCGAGCAGCGCGGGATCGCGCTCGAGTGCCGCGCCGATCGGCGCGTTCAGCGTGAAGCCGGGGCTCAGCGTGTTGACGCGGATGCGCTGCGGCGCGAGGCTCGTCGCCATCGCGCGCGACATCGCGACGATGCCGCCCTTGGTCGCCGCGTACATCTCGAAACCCGGCACGCTCGCGCCCGCATGATTCGACGCGATGTTGACGATCGCGCCGCCACCGGCGCGCGCGATGCGCGGCGCCGCGAGCTGCGCACACTGGAACATCGAGCGCAGGTTGGTGCGGTACAGGCGGTCGCAGTCGTCGAGCGAGAATGCGTCGAACGGGCCGTGCAGCGTGATGCCCGCGTTGTTCACGAGCCCATCGAGCCGGCCGTGATGCGCGTCGACGCGCTCGAACAGCGCGGCGACGCTCGCCGGCTCGGCGACGTCGGTCTCGACGAACAGCGCGTCGCGCCCACCGAGCCGTTCGCGCACCACGTCGGCGCGCGCGGCATTCTTCTCCGCGACGACGACCTGCGCGCCGCATTGCGCGAGCACGTCGACGATGCCGAGGCCGATGCCGTCCCCGCCACCGGTGACGACGATCACGCGGCCGTCGAGCGATTCGAATGGATTCATGGTGTTACCCCTTGACCGCGCCGGCCGTGATGCCCGCGACGATCCTGCGCTGGAGAATGAAGAACAGCACGAGCAGCGGCAGCGTGCCCATCACGGCTGCCGGGAACAGCTTGGTCGGATCGATGTCGTTGGTGCCGATGAAGCGGAACACCGCGACGGTGATCGTGAACTTCGACGAGTCGGTCAGGAACAGCAGCGGATAGACGAGGTCGTTCCACACCGACAGCGTGACGAACATCGCGAGCGTGCCGGTGATCGGCCGCAGCAGCGGCAGCACGATGTACCAGTACACCTGCAGCGGGCTGCAGCCGTCCATCACCGCGGCTTCCTCGAGTTCGAGCGGAATCCGCTTCAGGAAGCTCGTGTAGAAGAACACGCCGAGCGGCAGGCTCTGCACGGTGTACGCGAGCACGACGCCGAGATACGTGTTGAGCAGGTGCAGGTCGCGGAACAGCACGTACAGCGGCGTCAGGCTGACGAACATCGGGATCGTCAGGCCGAGCGTCAGCACGATGTAGACCGCGTTCGACAGCCGGCCCTTCACGCGTGCCAGCGGATACGCCGCGAGCGACGACAGCAGCGCGACGAGGAACGTGACCGCGAGCGTGATGCCGATCGTGTTCGCGACGCTGCGCCAGTAGTTCATCTGCGTGAACACGGCCGCGTAGTTGCCGAAGAACACATGGTCGGGCAGCCCGAGCGGGCGCGCGATGATGTCGTCGCCGGTGCGCAGCGACATCAGCACCATGTAGATCGTCGGCAGCAGCACGATCGCGACGATTGCGATCGCGGCGACGAGCCGCGCGAACCCCGGCATGCGGCGCAGCAGCGCCCCCGCGCGCAGCCCGCCGCCCGACGTGCCGGCGGACGGACGGTCCGCATGAAAGCGTTGACGGATGACGTTCACAGGTTGTCCTCCCGGCGGCGCAGGATCGTGTTCTGCGTGGTGGCGACCACCACGACGATCGCGAGCATGATCATCGACAGTGCACTCGCGAAGCCGAACTTGTAGTCGTTGAACAGGCTGTGGAAGATCTGCAGCCCGAGCGTGGTCGTCGCGCCATCCGGCCCGCCGTTGGTCAGCACGAGCGGCAGCTCGAAGGTCTTCAGCGTGCCGATCGTGCTCAGCGTGATGTTCACGGTGAACGCCGGCGCGAGCAGCGGCAGGTCGATGCGCGTGAAGCGCACCCACGCGTTCGCGCCGTCGAGCTTCGCCGCATCGTGCAGTTCGGACGGAATGTTCAGGTAGCCGGCCAGGAAGATCGCCGTCGAGTAGCCGACGTACATCCACACGTGCACGGCCGTGACGGCCGGCAGCGTGACCGACGGATCGCCGAGCCACACCTGCTGCAGCGCGTCGAGATGCACGAGATGCAGCAACTCGTTGATGCCGCCGCCGAGCGGCGAGTACAGGTACTCCCACACGAACCCGGCGATCACCGCCGAGAACATGCTCGGCACCAGCAGCCCGACACGCAACGCGCCGCGCAGCCGCGGCAGCGAGAACAGCAGCGCCGCGAACAGCAGCCCGAGCCCGTTCTGCACGATCACGACGATCGCCGCATACGCGAACGTGACGACGAGCGTATGCAGGCTCGCGGGATCGCGAAACGCCGCCGCGTAGTTCGCGAGCCCGATCCAGTGCGCATCGCCCACGCCGGAAAAATCCGTCAGGCTCATTCGCGCGGCCTTGAACAGCGGATACAGGCTCAGCAGCGCGTACAGCGCGAGCGCCGGAACGGCGCACCACAGCAAGGTCCGGTTGCGCTTCATCGCGCGCCTCCTTCGTCGAACCGCGCCGCGCGAGCGCGCGCGGCAGCGGAAATGTCAGCAGACAGGCCGTTCATCGCGCGGCCGCATCCCAGCGGGCGAGCAGCTTCGCCGGGTCCTGGCCGATGTCGAGGAAATACGCGGACATCGAATTCCAGATCGCGGTGAACAGCGTGCCGGTCCACACGCCCTTCGGATACAGCACGACGTGCCCGTTCTTCTGCACGGCCGCGTATGGCTGCGCCTGCGGCGGCATCGCATCGGTGCCGCCTTCGAACGGGCTGAACCCGGCTTCCGCGTCGAGGAACTGGCGGTCGTTGTCGGGGCGCGCCCAGAACGCGAGCCACTTCTTCGCGGCGTCGGTCTGGTGCGATGCCGCGTTGATCGCCCACGCGGTGCCGAGCATGTCGAGCGCGACCGGCCCGTTGCCGGGCACGAGCGCCGGCAGCGGCGCGAACTGGAACGACAGGCCCTTCGTCGCGCTGAACTTCGCGATGTTCCATGCGCCCTGCGGCATCATCGCGACGCGGCCGGCCTGGAATTCGGTCAGCCCCGTGCTCCACGCGCTCACGCCATTGTTCAGGCGCGGCACGAAGCACTTCGCGTCGGCGAGCACCTTCAGCGCGGCCATCGACTGCTTGAACGCCGGATCGGCCGCGAAGCGCGCGCTGCCCGCGCCGACGAACGATTCGGCGCGCGCATCCGCATCGCCGCCGGCCGCCAGCCCGGACGCAATCACGAGCGCCGCGGGCGCCCAGCCTTCCTTCGCGGGCAGCAGCATCGGCGTGATGCCGGCCGCCGCCAGCTTCCCGCACGCGGCCTTCAACTGGTCGACGTCGGTCGGCACCGTCGCGACACCCGCACGCTTGAGCAGGTCGAGGTTCGCGAACAGGCCGATGCCGACCAGCTCCATCGGCAGCATGTAGGTCTCCCCGCCGATCTGCGTGTGGTTACGCACGCCGCGCCAGATCGTCGGCACCCACTTCTCGCCGCTCAGGTCCAGCAGCTGATGCGCGCCCTGCCACTGCCGCATCAGCTCGCGATCGATCATCAGCACATCGGGCCCGTTGCCGCCCTGCAGCCGCGACGACACGACCGTCGTCGTGTCGTTGCGCGACATGTACTCGAACTTGACCTTGATGTCGGGGTTTTCCTTCTCGAACTTTGCGATCAGCGCCGCCATGTTGGCGGGCTCGGCGCCGCCGCCCTTCCAGCCCGTCACGTCGAGCGTGACCGGTGCGGCGCACACCTGCGCCGCCAGCACTGAAAGGACTGCGAAAGTTGCTGCCCGAAGCCTGTTGAACATCTGCTGTCTCCATGTTGTTGTCGAATCGTTGCGCACGGCCAGTGGTGCACGGCGAGTGGCACACGGCCGATGGCGTGCGGCGACCGGAACATGCGGCATCCGATGCGGCCGCGATCCGTCGCGCAGTCGCCCGCGTTTCCCCGTCGTCCGATTCATTTGGGAAAGCGCTTTCCCTATTGTGTCGCACAACCTGCCCGGCGTGCAAGCGCCGGGGCGAACCGATCGTCTAGGGGATATCCCGGGGGCCTGTCGCGGCGGTTGCGAGCCGCGTGTGCGCAACCGGATCGAGCGGCCATCGCGCCGAAGGCGCTATCATCGGATGTGCGACTTTCGTCCGGCCCTTATTTGCCGGCCCACTTTCAACTCGCTCAACCGACATGACAACGACTACCGAACGCGTGGACGGCGCCGCCCAGCATCTCGTCGCCGCCCGCCATGCCGGCGCGCCCGGCCCGCTGCTGCCCGATGCGCTGCGTCCCGAGAACGTCGAGACCGCGCTCGCGATCCAGCAGCGCGTGGCCGACCTGCTCGGCGAACCCGTCGGCGGATGGAAATGCGCGCTGCCGCCGCCCGACCGCGTGATCCTCGCGCCTATCTTCGCGTCGACGATCCGCGAGGCCGATGCGCCGTACCGTGTGGTCGGCGGGCCGATCGTGCGGATCGAACCGGAAATCGCGTTCGTGCTCGATCGCGACCTGCCCGCGCGCGAACAGCCGTACGACGAACAGGACGTGCGCGACGCGATCCGCGAAGTGCGCATCGTGCTCGAGGTGCTGGGCTGCCGCTATGCGGAGCCCACGCGCGCATCGAAGTTCGAGCTGCTGGCCGACGGGCAATTCAACCAGGGGCTGTGCGTCGGCCCGGTCGTGCCCGACGGGCTGAACGTGCCGCTCGAAACGCTGGCGCTGTCGTTCGAAGGCGCGCTGAACCGCGCGATCGACGGCCGCCATCCGGACGGCGATCCGCTGAAGCCGCTGGTGTGGCTCGTCAATTTCCTCGCCTCGCGCGGCGACGCCGTGCGCGCCGGGCAGATCGTGACGACCGGTTCGTACGCGGGCGCGATCGACGTGCCGCTCGGCGATGCGCTGACGGTCCGCTTCGGCGACCTCGGCAGCCTGTCGGTGACGTTGACCGCGTGATGCACGCGGCGCGCGGGCACGGCTGACCGGGGCGGTCGCTGCGCGCAGCGCGATGGCGGCGATTCATGCGCCGCCCGCTTCATGGCCGTTGTCAGGTGCGTGGCTGCCCGCGCGGTCGTGACGGCAACGTCATCGCAGCCACGCCCGCGACGACGCATCCGAGCCCCAGCCACGCCGATGCCGACAGCGATTCGCCGAGCAGCGCCATGCTGATGCCGACGCCGATCGGCACGCGCAGATAGGCCTGCGCCGTCGTGCCGACCGAGCCGAGCGTCTGGACGAGCCGGAAGTAGATGACGAACGCGAGTGCGGTCGAGAAGACCGCGAGCGCTGCCAATGCGATCAGCGATGGCGCCGACGGATGAAGCGTCCACGGGCGATCGACGACGAGACTGGCCGGTACCAGCACGGCCGCGCCGACGATGAGCGAGCCGGCGGCAGGCGCCGCGGGCGACAGTCCGCTGAAGGCTCGCCCGTAGATCGCCGCGCCCGCGTAGCAGACGGTCGCCGCGACGATCGCCAGTTGCGGCACGAGTTGCCGCCCGAGTCCGTCGAACGCGCTGACGCCGACCACCAGCGAGATGCCGACGAGCCCCGCGACGACGCCGAACAGCTTCCGCGGCGTCAGCGGCTCATGGCGCGTGATCAGCCAGGTGCCGACGAACGCGAGCACGGGTGATGCGGAATTGAGGATCGTCGCGAGCCCCGCCTCGACCGAACGTTCGGCCCACGCGATCAACGTGAACGGCACGACGCTGTTCAGCAGCGCCTGGACGAAGAAGCGCCGCCAGACCGCGAGATCGCGCGGCATCCGAATGCGCGTGACGCGCATCCACAGCAGCAGCACCGAGCCTGCGATCAAGGTCCGCGCGGCGATCAGCGTCAGCGGCGGAATCGTCTCTACGCCGATCCGGATGAACGTGTAGGACGCACCCCATAACGTCGAAAGCGTGAGAAGCAGGAGCAGATCCGCGACGGCGGGCGGGTGGCGGGGCTTGACGGGTTGCTGCATGTCGGGGGATTCGCGTTCGCAGACCATGGCGAGGTCGGGATCGGCACGGGCCGCACAAGCAGATGATGCCGGTGGCCCGGCGCGAACGCTTCAGCGTGATGCGAAATGTGGATTGCCCGCGTCGAGGGCTAGTCGCTCGAATCCCTGTCATCACACGTCGTTGCCGCAACCCAGCCTGCCGGCATCTTCAGTGCGGCGTGATCCCGGGCGTCTCCTCTCACGGCGTCACCGACTAACACTGGGCGGCAGTCCAAAGCGGTTTTCCAGCACTTGCGCAATCTCCCCTTCCGCCAGTTGCCGTTTCTCGGTGTGCCCGTCCGCTACCGTCTTTAGCAAATCGCCCAGCAGGATCAGTCGCCCGTCCGGCCGGTGCAGCACCACCAGCAGTTTCTGCACAAAGATGGCCTCGGGGTGGGTGGAGTTGAGATAGTTGGCCGGGACGAAATCAACCCACTCCTGGGGCGACAGGTCGAAACCGTACTGGTTCGCCCACTCGCCGTCCACCTTCGCCTGCAGCAGGTAGTCACCGCGTTCATCGCGGCTGAGCCGGAAGGTGTCGCAGTCCTGCACGACGTCGATGTCGAGCCGGTCCAGGTCCATCGGCGCGCGGATGCCGTAGCTGCCGAAGCCCAGGTCGCACAGCCAGCGCCGCCCGCCAACCTCGGCGATCAGCGCCATGTGAGTGCGCGGCCGGCGCGCCGGGTAGAACAACGGCCGGGCGGCGACAAAGCGGTAAGGGATGCCCAGGGCCGCCAGTGCCATGGCGAACAATCCGTTGACCTCGTAGCAGTAGCCGCCACGGCCTTGCCGCAGCAGTTTGTCGGCGATGTCCTCGGGTACCAGCGACACGACCTTACCGGCCTGCACATCCAGGTTCTCGAACGGCACCGAGAACAGTTGGTGGCGCATGAGCGCATGCAGCGTGGCGGTATCGGCGACGGCATCGCCGGTGTAGCCGATGCGTCGGAAATAGCTGGGAACGTCGAAGTTGCTGGCGTGCATATGACTGGCTCCTGGTGCGAGTGATGTGATGCCCACGATAGGCTGAATACGGGGACATCTGTATAGTCAGATCTATCCAAAACCAGATTGCACAGATGGCGATGCCCGCCCCCTCCTCATCCCCGGCCTCACCCCACTACCGCCGTATCGCCGAGATGCTGCGCCAGACCCTGGCCTCCGGCGCGCTGCGCCCCGGCGAGCGGGTGATCTCTGCGCGCAAGCTGGCCGAGCGCGAACAAGTCAGCCTGCCGACGGCGCTGGAGGCACTGCGCTGCCTGGAAGCCGAGGGCCTGATCGTCGCGCGCCCTCGCTCGGGCTACTTCGTCCGGCAAGCGGCCAAAAGCCAGGCCGTGCAGCCGTCCCGTCCATCGCCGCGCCCCGTTCCGGTGACGATGTCGGCACTGGCGCGCTCGCTGTTCAGCAGCGCCGATGCCCGCCTGGTGCCGCTCGGGGCCGCGCTGCCCGATCCAGCCTGGCTGCCCACGGCGGCCCTGCAACGGTCGCTGCAGGCGGCCGGGCGCCGGCTGGACGCGTATGGGCAGAGCTACAGCTTGCCGCCAGGCCGGGCCGACTTGCGTGGCCAGATCGCGGCACGGGCGGCGCAGTGGGGCGCGCGCTTCGGCCCGGATGAACTCGTCGTCACCGCGGGGGCGACGCAGGCGCTGCGCCTGGCCCTGCGTGCGGTGTGCCGGCCAGGCGACGTGGTGGCGATCGAGCGCCCGGCCTACTTCGGCACGCTCCTGCTGCTGGAGGACCTGGGGTTGAAGGCGCTCGAAATCGCCACCGATCCCCGCGAGGGCCTGCTGCTGGCCCCGCTTGCCGAGGCGATCGAGCGCCACCGGCCCGCTGCCGTGCTGGCCTCGCCCACGGTGCAGAACCCGCTGGGCGCCAGCATGCCTGTCGCGCGCAAGCGGGCGCTCGTGGCGCTTCTTGCGCATGCCGGCGTCCCCCTCATCGAAGACGACGTGTATGGCGACCTGGCCGGCGAGGGCCAGCGTCCGCCGGCCTGCAAGGCGTTCGACCGCAGCGGCAACGTCCTGTACTGCGGTTCGCTGTCCAAGACGTTGGCGCCGGGCTGGCGCATCGGCTGGATCGCAGCCGGGCGCTACCACCCGCAGGTGCTGCAGGCACGCCAGGCCGGGGACTGGGCCGGCGTGCCGCTGCTGGAAGCCGCGACGGCTGACGTGCTGGCTAGCGGCGACTACGACCGGCATCTGCGGCGCTTGAGGTCCCGCATCGCGGACGCGGTACGGGCCGTCACCGCGCGGGTCGAGGTGAGCTTCCCCAAGGGCACGCGCGTCTCGGCCCCGCGCGCCGGCTTCCTGTTGTGGGTGGAGCTGCCACGACAGGTCGATGCGCTGGCGGTGCATCGCAGCGCACTTGCGCTGGGCATCGGCGTCAGCCCCGGCCCGCTGTTCTCCCCGCGGGCGGATCTGCCGAACCACCTGCGGTTGAACTGCGCGAACGAACCCACGCCGCGCCTGCTGGGCGCGGTGGAGCAGATCGGCGAACTGTGCCGCCGGCTGGCAACGCAGAGTCCGGCGCGGTAGTCACGATGGTCCGAACCCGACTATTCCATCCTTGCTCGCGTGCCAGATCCTCGGTCGCCTTGGAATCACCCGCGAGGAATGGTGTGGTGCCGTATCTGTACGGCTAGCAACACCGAGATGCAGCGGCGCGAGCGAACAGCTTTGAAACTACGGGTGCGGCTCGTTCGCTTGCGGGATCGTAAAGAGGCGCTCGATCGTTTCGCCCAAATCAGCGAGTTTCTCGAACGCGCCTTTCGGGAGGACGCGTTGATTCGCTCTTTCCGCCTTGATGCCTTGTGCGTTCGCACGCGCATGACGTGCGGTAGCGTGACCGGAGAGGTCCGGTAGCGGTCGCCCCGGTGCCGCGCCGAACCAACGGTACTCCGTGATATCGAGGTCGTCCGTGACGCCGAGCCAAACCACGCACCCGCTCGGCGCACGTGCCAACTGTTGGTTGATGGCAACCTGCGCACGGGCGCCATCGACCCGTGACACCTTGAGCTGGACGTGTCGCATCACGTTGCCGCAGCACATGACAAGGTCATACCCGCTCGCGTCGAATTCCGCACGAAGGATCTCGACGTTCAGGATGCCGCGTTTCCACAGGTGGCGCATGACCTCGCCCACAAAGATGTGTTCGACAATTCGCTCGCGCAGCACCGAATGTGTGGCGTGCCTCGTCCTGCCGTCGACAATTCCGGTCTCTTCAGCCTGCATGCTTGACCTCATTCGATTGTGGGCTGTTCGGTCGGCGGGGCTGCATGGCGTTCGATCAGCATCTTGTGATACCACGCACCAAAGGCGTCTGACCGCGGAACCTCCAGCTCCAGTTGGTGAGCATTCTCGCAAGCCCGCTCCAGCATCCACCGAGCCGCCTCTTCGAGGTCGGCGGTGATATCGGATTGCTCGTGATCCCCGAAGTGCTTGAGCGCGCTACGGACGCGATTCGCTTCGGCGATCGCGTCTTTCCGATCCTGTGCCGCATACCGAATGACTCGTCGGTCGAGGGCGACCTGTCGGCCACGCCGGTTCACCTCTTTGCCCAAGACCTCTTCAGCCGCGCCGGCAAGGGTGATCGCCGCCGCAAATTCTCGGTACTCGAGAAACAGCCTGAGCGCCGCATCAAGTTGCGCGAGCGCCAGATCAATCCGACGGTAAGTTTGAGCAACCACGAATCACACTCGGTCTTGGTCATTGCTTTTCCGGCCGACGCGCACGACGGGCGATATCGCCCGCGTCCGCCGCGGAAAACCTCTGTTGTTGTAGTCGGCTCGCTGTCGGCCAAGCCTCCAGGAACGGCGTACGCTCCCCCATCGCTGGACACCCACGCATCAACGAACCGATGTAGTCGCCTATAACGCCTTCACGCTGAAGCGCACTGACCGCGAACCACCGGGAAACCCAGTATCATCACACGTACGAAAGTCAGGCTCTACCCCGAAGATCGCGCGTCACGCTCCCTCATTGAATGCGACATGAAAACAAGATCCGTCCTCACGATGCTGGTCCGGACTGCGCTCCTGCCAACTGCCCTCTTGATCACCGGCGCAGTTCACGCCGCCTCCTTTAATTGCCATGTCGCCAAGCTCCCGGCGGAGCAAACGATATGTGCCGTCCCCGAGTTGTCGAAGCTGGACGATCAACTCGCGATCGCCTGGTCGCTCGCGCCCGGCCGCTTGGAAACGGGGCGTGGCGATTCCGGCCTCAACGCGCTAAAGGCGTATCAACGTGGCTGGCAACAGCAACGGGACGCCTGCGGGAAAGACGTCAACTGCCTGCGAACCAGTTATCTCCGGCGACTGCGGCAACTTGCCGAGCCCGAACCGGATACTGTGCTCGACATCAACGACTTCCATTGGTCGCAAACCTGGACGCTGATAGAGATTGCGTCCAAGCCGCTCCCGCACAATCGAGGCGGAATCATCATGATTCATCGCAGCTCGTATGACAATGCGGCACAGCTGACGTTTAACGCGTCATCATGGAACGGCCAAAACAGCGGGCGTGAATACCAGGCCAATGCAGTCGTACGGGCCGACGGCAAGGCATTTCACGTTTCCTCCGATGGCTGCCAGCTTGATTTCGCCATCCACGGTGCACAAATGGCGGTCGAGCAGCGCGGCCAATGCGGGAGCGTGCTTGGTCATGGTAGTGACGTCGATTTTCAAGGCACGTATATCGACGAGGAGCACGCGCCGAACAAAAGCTTCGAGTTTGAATGATCGCCCGACCGGCAAACCGGAAAGCGGTCGCGACGCGACCGACAGTGGCGTCTGGCGCGGAAGCCCATGCCAGTCAGTCGCAGCGCATTGCGTAACACGTGCCCGGCGCCGTGATCGCTGTTTCGACACATCGATCCGCGTGGCGTCCCGCGAAGCGAAGTAATGTTGTGACAGCGAACTCAAGATCGATCTTGTTGATGTCGAGAAGTAAAACCGTGACTTCGTGAAAGTGCAGCGATGGAAAACGTCGGCATCGACGGTCTCCAAAGTCGCACTGGATTGATTGGCCTTAACATCACCGCGCGCATCGGCCCGTCCCGTCGCGCACGCGCACCGCTTACACGCCGATACCAACCATGTCGCTGACACCGCTTCCCGCCCTGCTCGACGAAACACTGCGCACCGTCGCGCGCCGCTACCGGCTGCCGCCGCTCGACCGCGCGCTGTCGCCGGCCGACGCCGCGAACCCGGCCGCCACGCTCGCGCTCGCGATCGAGGAAGCGCGCAGGATACGGAGCGACGGACACACGCCCGACACGGCACTGCGGCAGCGCTTCATCGACGCGCTCGCACAAATGATCCGCGATGCGATGGAGACGCAAACCGGCGATCCCGCCTTCCAGGCCGCGGTGCTGCGGCACGATGCGCCGAGCGTGCGCGAATACGCGTCGTTGTCCGCGCACGCCGAGCAGGACCGTCGCGCGCTGCACTCGGCCGTCAATGCGATCGCGCACCCGGCCAAGCTCGAGCGCAGCGCGCGGCCGTGGCAACGCGACGGGCTCGCGCGGCTGCATGCGGCCGCCACCGCCGCGTCGTGGGCCGACCTGCACGACACCTTGCGACAACTGCTCGCGCTGCCCGACATGGCGACCGACGCCGCATTCGAGCAGGACATCGTCAAGCTGAAAGACAGCCCCGCGCTCGAACGCATGCTGCGCGTCGACGCACTGGCATCGGACGAGCACGTCCGTCGCTATCGCGCGCTCTGGGTTCGCCAGGGTCCGCTCGAAGGCAGCACGGTCGCCGTCGCGCAGGGCGTCGCGTCGCAGCAGCGCGGCGCAGCCGTCGAAGCGCTGGCCGCGCAGGCGCTCGACGCACTGGCCCGCAGGCTCGACGCCGTCGACGCACGCCGCACGTACCGGGTGGTGACGTCGATGCGCGTGCCGTCGTCGATACCGGGCCGGCACGATCGCGCGAAAACCGAATGGGACGCGATCCTGCTCGAACGCACGCGCGGCGACGACCCGGCGCCCGCGTGGAACGTGCGCTTCCTCGTCGAAGCGAAAGCGTCCGCGGATGCCGCGACGACCGATCTGCCGCGGCTGCTGCGCGGCCTGAACCTGCTCGCGCAGGCCGATCCGGACACGATCTATGCGTTCGAGACGCACCAGGGCACGGTGCGCGTGCACGGCGCGTCGCTGCGCGCGCTGACGACCGACGACGCGACGCTGCCACGGGAAGTGCTCTACTGCTGCGATGCGTCCGCGGACGCGACGCCGCGCCTGCTGGGCGCCGCCAGCCGGATGCAGTTGCTGTCGGCGCAGGCCAGCCTCGAATACGCGAGCGCGCTGGCACAGCGGCCGGATGCCGATCCGGGCGGCCTCGGCGTCGTCTGGCACGCGCTGCTGACGCTGCCGCAATGGCATGCCGTGCTGCACCAGTACCCGTCGTTGCGGCAGGTTCGCGAGCTGATGGTGGCGATCGACGACCTGCGCGCCGCGATCGACGATGTGGCCGACGACGGCGTCGCCAGCAGCGTATACGCGTGATGCAGGCGCCGGATCGAACCGGCCATCGCACGGCTTGCCGACCTGCGCGCACCGGTTGCCGCTGAACCCGGCCGCAGCGCGCGCCTGCGAACTTCGTGCATCCAGTGCGGTACGATACGCGCCGGGGCGAAAACGCCTCACCTGAGAGACTCGGCCGCTGCGGCCCCATACCCGGCACAAGAAAAAAATGCCTAAAAACCCATCGCTGCACCGAAACCTGTTCGCCGCGCTGGCGGCTAGCCTGCTCTGGATTCCGGCTGCCCATGCCAGCGGCGACGACGGCTGCTATGCGCCGAACACGCTCCGGCAAACCACCTACTCCTGCGCCAACCTCCCGATGCTGAGCCCGGCCAACGACACACGCATCAACGCGATGCTGATGATGGTCGACAGCGCCAAGGTCGCGCAGGCGTTTCCGGATCCGAAGACGATCCCGGCGAAAGACCGGATCAACCAGATCATCGTGCCGTTCCCGATGGACTTTTCCGGATGGATCTACATCGGGCAGAAGGAGCCCGACAAGACCGGCAACGCAGCGGATAGCGAAGCACCGTCGAACCAGTACGCCGACGGCGAAGGCAGCATCTGCCGCAGCATGAGCTCGGGCGCCGACGCATTCAACGACGCACTGGGCGGTGCCGGCGGCGTCCCCGCCGACGAAGCCGCGCGCCTGCGCGCGGCGCGCGCCGACATCGCGCAGAAGACCTGCGCCACGGGCGGCGCAAGCACCGCCGCCTGGACGAAACCGCCGGTCAAGTCGCCGCTCGGCCAGCAGTTCGCCGCGTACCTCGACGGCACGAACGCGTTCTACCGCGCCGACTTCCTCACCGCGACCCGGGCCTTCGCGAGCGCTTCGCACAGCGCGAACCCGTGGCTGAAGGAAACCGGCCTCTATATGGCCGGGCGCGCGCAGCTGAACGCCGCGCAGGCCAACGTGTTCGACAACGACGGCCCCACGCCGTCGCGCGGCCGCGTGACGAAGGTGTCGCTCGACGCGGCCAATACGGTGTTTCGCACCTACCTGAAGGTGTATCCGCAGGGACGCTATGCGACCTCCGCGACGGGGCTGTTGCGGCGTGTCGCGTGGCTCGGCGGGAACGTCACCCAGCAGGCCGACCTGTACGGCCACGCGCTCGCGCGCTGGTCGCCGGCGACGTCGAACGTGCCGCTGATCCAGCTGGCGAACGAACTCGACAGCAAGCTGCTGTTCGGGGCGGACTTCGACCCGAGCCAGATCCAGTCACCGACCGTGCTCGCGACCATCGACCTGCTGAACATGCGCACGTCGAACAGCAGCGATTCGAGCCGCAGCAAATCGCTGACGCTGGACGACCTGCAGGCGCAGAAGCCGCGCTTCGCGAATGCGCCCGCGCTCTACGACTACCTGCTCGCGACCTGGTATGTCCAGATCGGGCACAAGCCGGACGCCGCGCTCGCATTGCTGCCGCAGGCGCCCGCCGAGCCGCTCGACTACTTCGGCCTGAGCCAGCAGGCGCTGCGCGGGTTCGCGCTGGAGGACAGTGGCCAGACCGACAAGGCGCGCCAGCTGTGGCGCGACCTGATCCCGCTGGCGAAATTCCGCTTCCAGCGCGAGGCGCTGGAACTCGCGCTCGCGATCAACCTGGAGCAGGCCGGGCTCGTCAACGACGCGTTCGCCGACGATTCGCCCGTGCAGAACGCCGCGATTCGCGCCGTGCTGCTGCAACGCTCGGCCAATGCGGACCTGCTGCGTGCGCAGGCGCAAAACCAGGCGGCCGGCGGCGCGATGCGCGACACCGCGCTGTACACGCTGCTGTACAAGGAGCTCACGCGCTCGCATTACGCCGAGTTCATCGCGGATGCCGCGCTGGTGTCCGGCAAGCCTGCCGATCCGTTGAAGCCGTTCATCGCAGCCGGCGCCAAAAACGAAGACGCTTATACGTGCCCGTCCGCGCACGACATCGCCACGGCGCTCCAGCAGAATCCCGCCGATGCGAAAGGGCTGAACTGCCTCGCCGATTTCGTGCGCCTGCACCCGCCCGCACCCGGCCTCGAAAACGATCCGGTGCCGATGTGGATACGCAACGCATCGACGACGGCCGCCACACGTATCCCGCCGACGCTCGGCGCCGGGCCGTCGCAGTTCGCCGGCAAGCCGTACGAGCGGATGTCGAGCTACGTGACCGTGATGGCCGATGCGCAGGCGAACCCGAACGACCGCGCCTACGCGTACTACCGCGCGATCAAGTGCTATGCGCCGGGCGGCTCCAACGAATGCGGCGGCAAGGACGTGCCGAAGAACGTGCGCAAGCGCTGGTTCGATACGCTTAAGGCGAGCTACGCGGGCACGCCGTGGGCGCAGAAACTCCGCTACTACTGGTAAGCACCGCGTGAAGCGCATCGCGTGCCTGGCGTGCCTCGCACTGCTGCTGGCCGGACGCGTCGCCCTGGCCGGCACCGTCGATGCCGCGCGGTACGACGCGTTCTGGCTGTGGGCGGGCGTGAAGCCGCAGGCGGTCGTGCGCGACGCCCGCACCGTCTACGTGCTGCAAGGGCAGATCGAGGCACCGCCGCGGGACGAATCGCAGGTCCGCGTGATCGCGCAGGGCGTCGCGCTGCCCCCCGCGCCGCAGGCGCGCGTGTGGCTCGTCTATCGTGCGCATACGCTGCGCTGGACACCGCGCGTCACGCAGATCATGCTCGCGCAGCTCACGCGCTGGCGCGCATCGGGCCGCACGATCACCGGTATCCAGATCGACTTCGATGCGCGCACGCGCCACCTGCAGGACTACCTCGAATTCCTGCGCTCGCTGCGCGAGACGCTGCCCGCCGATTGCCGGCTGAGCATCACCGGGCTGCTCGACTGGAGCAGCCGCATCGATACCGACCAGGTCAACCAGCTCAGGGGGATCGTCGACGAAGTGGTCGTGCAGACCTACCAGGGCCGCCGCACGATCCCCGACTACGCGGACTACCTGCCGCGCGTCGCGCGGCTGCAACTGCCGTTTCGCATCGGCATCATCCAGGGCGGCGAATGGGACGCGCCGCCGTACCTCGCGACGAACCCGTGGTTCCGCGGCTACGTCGTGTTCCTGCGCAACGATTAGCGGACAAAGGCGCGGCGGCGGCCCGCCTTTCCGCGCTTCGGATTTACTCCGGTCGCGGCGAAGTCGCGTCCACGTACACCCACGCGGCGACACCCGACTCGAGCACCACGCGATCGCGGCGATACGCGTCGACTTCATAGTCGTCCGCGTGCTGCAGTTCTTCCGGCGTGATTGCAAACACGGTGCCCGTGACGCGATCGCCCGCCTGGCCGGTATAGGCCACCACCGGATGATGCGTCTTCCCGCTCGTCGCGACCACTTCCGGGTCGTCGATCTTCAGCATCGTCATTGCGTAACCGGGCATCGCATCCTCACGGCCGTCGAGCTTGCGGCCGAAGGTGGCGAGCTGCACCGGTTCGAGTTGCAGCGTGCCATAGGAAAAGAGCTGTTCGGAGAAAGTCGGGGTAGTGCTGGACATGGTTGAACTCGATAAGAGAGTTGGGGCAAACGAAGCGTAACGCAGATCGCCGACGGGCCTACGCGGCACCCGCGATCGCGCCGCCGAGCCCGGCGAGCGCAATCACGAGCAGCGCGCCCGCCGACGAAGCCGTGATCCAGCGCTGCTTGCGCTGAATCAGCGGATGGTTGATCGCGGCCATGTAGCTGGTCAGGATCGTGAAATCGACCGCGATCCACAGCGCGGCCAGGATCGCCAGGCTCACGCGCGAATCCGGCGTGATGCCGACGAACTGCGGAAAGAACGCGACGAAGAACAGCAGGTCCTTCGGATTCGCGATACCGACGAGAAAGCCGCGCACGACGCCCGGCAAGCGCCGCGCCTGCGACGCCGGTTCTCCTTCCCTCGAATCGTTGCCGTCGCGCGTCTTGCCGGCGCGCCATTCGCCGAGCAGCGTCCGGATGGCCAGCACCGCGATGAAGATGCAACCGGCCACGTGCAGCCCCGTGAGCAGGCGATCGCTGACGAGCACGACGCCGAACACCATCAGCATCGCCCCCGCGATCATCACGAGGCTTGCGGCATTCGCGCCCACCGCGGTCAGCATGCCCTGGCGAAAGCCGCGCCGCGCGACGGTGCCGACCACGAGCATGACGACGGGGCCGGGGGTCGCGATGAGCAGCACGATCGCGGCGAGATAGGCGAACAGCAGCGGGTAATGGAGTGCCATGACAAAAAGTTGTTGGATAGATTGACGCGTGCGCCCGCCACGGTGGCATCATCGGGATTCAGCGCAGCGGATTGCACGGTTTTATCAAGTATTGCGTGCCCGCCCTGCTGCTGAAAAACGGAAAATCCTGCCGGATGACATGAATTTTATTCATATTCGAAACCCGTGAAGGCCAAACCGCTCCCCCCTGTCTACGCGCTGCGCGCGTTCGAAAGCGCCGCGCGCACCGGCTCGTTTACGCTGGCCGCCGAGGAACTGAGCCTGACGCAAAGCGCGGTGAGCAAGCACGTCCGAACGCTCGAGGCCTACTTCGGCCGGAAGCTGTTCGTCCGGCGCGGCCCGAAAATGACCGTGACCGCAGAAGCGCACATCTTCGCGTCGGGCCTGCGGCGCGGCTTCCGGCAGATCGAGGAAGCCTGCGTGCTGTTCCAGTCGCAACGCGACGTGCTGCGGCTCAAGGCGCCGTCCACCCTCACGATGCGCTGGCTGCTCGATGCACTCGCCGCGTTTCGCGCCACGCGTCCCGCGTTCGAGGTGCAGATCGCGAGCGTGTGGATGGATGTCGATACCGTCGATTTTTTCAGCGAATCCTACGATTGCGCGATCCTGCTCGGCGCAGGCAAGTTCGGCGAGGCCACGCAGTGCGTGAAGCTGTTCGACGAATGGCTGATTCCGGTGTGCTCGCGTGCGACCGCGACCGTCGCACGCACGAATCCGGCGGCATGCGAGCTGATCCACCCGTCGCCCGATCGGCGCGACTGGCGCCGCTGGCTCAAGGGCAGCGGCCATGATCTCGAGGTGGACATCACGCGCGGGCAGGTGTTCGACATGCTCGAACAGGGGATCGCGGCGGCCATTGCCGGCCACGGCCTCTCGATTGGCGATCTCGCGCTGTGTGCGACGGCCATCGACGAGAAGCAGCTCGTGCTGCCGTTCAAGACGGCCGTCAATACCGGCGACGCGTACTACCTCGTGTGGCCGGAAGACTCCGCCAAGGCCGCGCAGGTGCGCGAATTGCTCGCGTTCCTGGAAAGCCGGATGCCGCGTTTGACGTTTCCGGGCATCCGCTTCAACGGCCCGGGCTGACCGCTGCGGCCGGCGATCCGGCCGCGTGGCCGACGGCGCTACGGGCGCACCCTCGCGCCGCCGGTATGCAACGACAGCGCAGCCCGCCGCAGCGGGCCTGCGCCGACATCCGCCGATACCGTTACGCCTGCACGAACGCCAGCAGGTCGGCGTTGAGCACGTCCGCGTTGACCGTCAGCATCCCGTGCGAGTAGCCCGGGTACGTCTTCAGCGTGCCGTTCTTCAACAGCTTGATCGACTTCAGCGCGGCATCCGCGATCGGCACGATCTGGTCGTCTTCGCCATGCAGCACGAGCGTCGGGACGGAGATCGACTTCAGGTCGTCGGTCTGGTCCGTTTCCGAAAACGCCTTGATGCCTTCGTAATGCGCTTTGGCGCTACCTTCCATCCCCTGTCGCCACCAGTTGCGGATCACGCCCTGATGCACGGTTGCACCTTCTCGGTTGAACCCGTAGAACGGACCGCTCGGCACATCGAGGAAGAACTGCGCACGATTGTCGGCGAGCGCTTTCCGGAAGCCGTCGAACACCTCGAGCGGCAGCCCTTCGGGGTTCGAATCGGTTTTCAGCATCAGCGGCGGCACCGCGCTGACCAGCACCGCCTTCGCGACGCGGCCGGCCGGCTCGCCGTGCTTCGCGACGTAGCGCGCCACTTCGCCGCCGCCGGTCGAGTGACCGATGTGCACCGCATTGCGCAGGTCGAGCGCTTCGACGACCGCGAACGCATCTGCCGCGTAATGATCCATGTCATGGCCGTCCGACACCTGCGCCGACCGGCCGTGGCCGCGACGGTCGTGCGCCACCACGCGATAGCCCTTCTGGACGAAGAAGAGCATCTGCGCGTCCCAGTCGTCGCCGGACAACGGCCAGCCATGGTGGAACATGATGGGCTGCGCGTCCTTCGGGCCCCAGTCCTTGTAGAAAATCTCGACGTGATCCTTCGTTGTGACGGTTGGCATCGCGATGGACTCCTGTAAGGTGGATGAACTCGGCGGTGTGGCCGGAAGCCATTATCGGACAGGTTTGTTAAACGTCGATGCCAAGATGCGAATGATCGTCGACGCTTTCGTCAACGTGGACGAACCCGCTACGGACGAACGATCGTGCGTCGCCGCACGTCAATCGTCCGTCGACACCGTCACGGCCTCCCACGCCCGGATTTCCGCCTCCAGCGCCGCCAGTTTGCCGCGCACGAGCCGCAGCGCATCGCTGCCGAGCAGCAAATGCGCGGGCGGATGGTCCGCCGCGATCGCCGCGAGCATCGCCCCCGCGGCTTTCGCGGGATCGCCCGGTTGCTTGCCGCTCTTCTCTTCGCGCGCCTGGCGAATCGGGTCGAAGAGCGCGTCGTAGTCCGCGATCGAGCGCGGCGTGCGCATCATCGAGCGGCCGGCCCAGTCGGTGCGGAACGAACCCGGCGCCACGGCCGTCACGGCGATGCCGAACGGCTCGAGCTCCTTGCCGACAGATTCGGAAATGCCTTCCAGCGCGAACTTGCTGCCGCAGTAGTAGGCGATGCCCGGCATCGTGATGTGGCCGCCCATCGACGTGATGTTCAGGATGCGGCCGCGCCGCCGTTCACGCATGAACGGCACGACCGCCTTCATCATCGCCACCGCGCCGAATACGTTCACGTCGAACTGCCGGCGCATCTCCGCGAGCGGCGCTTCTTCCATGATCCCTTCGTGCCCGTAGCCGGCGTTGTTCACCAGCACGTCGACGGGCCCGACGTTCGCCTCGATTTCAGCGACGACGCCGTCGATGCGATCGAAGTCGGTCACGTCGAGCACCCGCGCGAACGCCTGCGCGGACAGTGCTTCGAAATCCTGCGCCGCCTGCGCGCTTCTCACGGTGCCGACCACCGTGTGACCGGCCGCGAGCGCTTCTTGCGCGAGCGCGCGGCCGAAGCCGCTGCTGACGCCGGTGATGAGCATGAGATTGCCGGATGCCATTTGAGCTTCTCCCGAATGTCGATTGGAGCATGCATACTAGTCTGACGCCAAACGTCGAATAAGCCCGATTCCGCTGATTTTCTTGCACAAACCTATGAGCACCGAGCCCACCGCCCCCCGATCCCCGTCGCTGCCACCGCGCGACCGGAAGCGCCTGGTGACGCTGCTGCGCGCGCTGGCGCCCGACGAAGGCTACAACCTGACGGCGCTGCCGAGCGTGCGCATCCTGCGTTCGAACCGCGCGCTGTCGCGCACGCCGGTGCTGTACGACCCCGGCATCGTGATCGTGTGCCAGGGCTGCAAGCGCGGCTACTTCGGCGGCGAGCGCTATCTGTACGACGAACATCACTACCTGGCGGTGTCCGTGCCCGTCCCATTCAGCATGGAAACCGACGCGACGCCCGAGCGGCCGCTGCTCGCGCTGTACCTGCACCTCGATTTCACGATGGCCGCCGAACTCGCGGCACAGATCGACCGCGCCGGCATCGCGGAGCCCGTGCAGGCGCCCCGGAGCATGATGTCGACGCCGATGGACGAAACGATGCACGCGTCGGTGCTGCGTTTCGTCGAGGCGATGCACCGGCCGCTCGACGCCGCGGTGCTGGGCCCGGCGCTGCTGCGCGAGCTGTATTTCCGCGTGCTCACCGGCGCGCAGGGCAGCGCGATGCGCAGCGCCCTGGCGATGCGCGGACAGTTCGGCCGGATCGGCCGGTCACTGCGCGTGATCCACGCCGATTACGCGCGGCCACTCGACGTGCCGCAACTGGCGGACGAAGCCGGCATGAGCGTGCCGAGCTTCCACAGCCACTTCAAGGCGATCACGCAGGTATCGCCGATGCAGTACCTGAAATCGACACGGCTGCATCAGGCCCGCTTGCTGATGGTGCGCGAGGACCTGACGGCGGAGGCGGCCGGCTACGCGGTCGGTTATGCGAGCCCGTCGCAGTTCAGCCGCGAATTCAAGCGCCTGTTCGGCCTGACGCCGGCGAAGGAAACGCAGCGGATGCGCGAAAGCTTCGCCATTCCGGCCGCATTCGAGGATGCGGTGTTCGTGTCGTCGCATTGACGTGCGCCGGAACCCGACCGTCATGCACGCCGTCAGCGCGCAGCATCGCGTACCAGGCCCACGAGCGACTTCAGGATCAGCGCAGTCACGCCCCAGATGTCCTGCGGCTGCTCCGCCCAGTACCATGCGCCCGCGCGCTCGCCGTCCGTGTATTGCCGGAGCAGATCCGGATTCAGCAGCACCGGGAACGGAAACTCGAAGATCTCCGCGACTTCCGCGGGCGCCGCCTCCCATTTCACCGTTTCCGGCACGATGCCGATCACGGGAAAGATCGCGTGATTGCGCTTTCTGGTTTTATGGATCGGCAAGCTGCCGACGACGCGAACCGCGTCCGGCGCCAGGCGGATTTCCTCGAACGCCTCGCGCAATGCGGTCGCGCCGATATCGCGATCGGACTCCGCCGGGCGGCCGCCCGGAAAACTCACATGCGACGAGTATTCGCTGAGATCCGACGCGCGCTTGGTCAGCAGGATCGTCGGCTCGCGCCGCGCGACGATCGCGACCAGCACCGCCGAGAATTTCCACTGTCGGTCGTTGTCCGCGAGGAATTGCTTCGCCGTCGGCCAGTCGATACCGGCAGGAATGCCGTGGCTTTCCACGCCATGGACGATCGCTTCAAGGGCGGCCTGCGGCGAGCCGGCATTCGCGTGCGCGCTGGCCAACCCGCCGCCGGTAGTCAGGACGCTTCTGTCTGGTTCCATGTCTTCCTCCTGCGTGCTGCAACCGGCACGCGCTGAGCGACACTGAACCCGACACGTGTTGCATGGGCACGGCGTCGTTATGGTCAATCCGATGAACCCGTGTTCGCATGCGATCGCAAATGACACGCGCCCGAGCGCGACTGCCTGCTTCGACGTAAGAATATCCGCCAGCGTTGCGGATAGCTGAATGCCGAAGCCCGATCGCCGTCGATCGACGGAGAAACCCGATCATGCACGAAAAATGAAATTCGGATCGACCGCATGCGCCCGCACGTCGCGCCTGCATTCAAGTGGCGGAGGTCGGCTCGCTCCGCGCATCGACGCTCGCCGATGTGGTACCGATCAACCCGGCCGCCGCGATTGCCGCAGCTGTCACGATCATCATCGCGCCCCATCCGACCCGCGCGTTGAGCAGCCCTGCCGCCACGGCACCGCCGGCACCGGCCGCGTAGTAAAGCGTCAGGTACGCTGCGCTCAATGCCCCGGCCCGAGCCGGCTGAATCGCGACGACACGCGTCTGGTTCGCGACCTGTGCGGCAAAGCAACCGGCATCGAACATGGCCAGCCCCACGCCCAGCCGTCCGGGATGACCGAGCGCAACGGCAAGCAGCAAAGCCGACACAGCCGCCACGAAGAGCCCGCCCCGGATAACCGCGCGATCGCCGAATCGATCGGCGAGCTTTCCGGCCACGCGCGTCACGCCGAGGCCCAGCACACCCGCGAGACTGTACGCACCGATCGCTGCGGCACCCAGGCTATACGGCGGCTCGGCCAGGCGAAGCGCGAGCCCCACCCAGACCAGGTTGAACGCGAAGAACCAGAGCATGCCGGCGCAGGTACGGCGCCTCAACTGAGCGCTGTCGCGCAGCAACCGCGGAATGGCGCCGATCGCATTCGCACGGCCGGGCAGCCCTTCCGGCCGGCCACCGGGCAACAGCACCGCACCGCCGATGGCAGCCAGCGCAACGCATCCGGCCAGCGCGAGCAATGCGCCGCGCCATCCGCACCATTGCGACAGCACGCCGCCCACGAAACGGCTCAGCAGGATCCCGGCGGAAATGCCCGCCGACACGCCCCCCATCGCCACGCCGCGCCGTTGCGGATCCGCATGTTTGCCGGCGACGGCGCTGCATTGCGCCGCCACCGTCGTTGCCGCACCCACCAGAAAGAAGCCGGCGTCGAGCGCGAGCGGCCCGGGCGACCACGACGCGCACGCCAGCAACAACGCTAGCGCGCCCATCTGCGTCGAGACGAGCACGCGCGGACTGAACCGGTCAACCAGCGGCACCAGCAATGCAAGACCGACCAGATAACCGAGCATCGTCACGGACGCGAGGGCTGCCATGCGCGACGCAGCCACCCCGAACTCGTTCGCGATGGCCGACAGCGACGGCTGCAGCGCATAGCCATTGGCGATCGCCACGCCGGCCGCCAGTGCGAGTACCACCGTCGCAGTGCGGGACAGCGGCACCCGGCTGCCGGCGACGGTCATGCCGCGGCCCTGACGGCAATCGCCTCGACTTCGACGAGGATTTCCGGATCGACGAACGGAAGCGCATGCACCAGCGAAAACGCCGGCCGGATATCGCCATAGATCTCCCCATGCGCGCGGGCCGCGGCTTCCCAGTTGTCGAAGTCCGCGACCACCAGGCGGCTCTGGACAACGTCCGACAACGAGAACCCGCTGTCCGCCAGCACTCGATCGATCGTGGCCAGCGCGTCGCGTGTCTGCGCGTACACGTCCGCGCCTTTGCCGGCCGTCCCCGAAATGTAGATGGTGTTGTCGACGACCACCGCGCGAGAGTAGCCGACCTTGGGCTCCCACGGGGAGCCGGTGCTGATCCGTTTACGCATCTTGAAGATCCCTCCAGTCAGGTTTGGATGCATCACCTACTACTTGAGTAGTAAGTTCGAGCGATTGTATACTACTCCGGTAGTTAATCAAGAAGCCCCACGCAGGTCGTCGTGGGAGCAGGAGCCGATACGCATGAGCGAGAACACGGAGCTGATCACGTCGTTGATCCGGCTTGGATTCACCCAGTACGAGGCGCAGGCCTATGCTGCCCTCGTCGGACAGGCCGCGCTGACGGGTGCGGAAGTCGGCCGGCGCGCCGGCATGCCGCCATCGAAGATCTACGAAACCCTCGGCCGCCTGGAAACGCGCGGTGCGGTGCTCGTCAACCGGTCGGAACCCGTCCGCTATGCGGCCGTGCCCCACCGGTCGTTGCTCGAGGACTTGCGCACGCGCTTCAACGCGGATCTCGAACTGGCCGCGGGCGCGCTCGATCGGCTGCCGGTTCAACAGGAGCCGGGGCTCGTCTGGTCGTTGAGCGGGCGGGAAGCAATCGCCAGCGCATTCGCGCGCGTCATCGTCAATGCGAAAACGCAGATCTTCGCGGGCGTCTGGGACGAAGAGATCGACGATCTCGGGCCGCTGCTCGAGGCTGTCGCGGCACGGGGCGTCGACACGCACGTGGCGATTTACGGCAATCGCACGCTCAACGGGCCGCGCCACTACGACATGGCCAAATGCGGCGCCAGTGCAAGGCTCAGGCTGTCCGGACGCCGGCTCGCCGTCGCCGTGGCGGACAACACCGAGGCAGTCGTGGCGGAATTCGGCGATCATTCACCCGATCACGCCACCTTGACGACCAATCCGGTCATTGCGCTGCTCGCGGTCGAGTACATCAAGGCGGACGTGAGCGGGCGCGTGTTGATCGACGCAATGAGTCCGGCGGAGTACAGGAAAATCCTGAAGCATCCCGACATGCAGGCGATGCTTGCGCCGCTCGACAAGCCGAGCTGACCCATGCGACTCCGCACGGCTGCCGGCGCATCGAGCAGCGTGCCCGCAAAGCCCAGGTACGGTAATCAACCCACTCACTCGAGCGTCAAATGCCTTCCTTCGCGTTCCGCCTGCTGAATGTATTCGCCGAATCGACGTTCGGCGGCAACCCGCTTTGCGTATTCGAGGATGCGCGCGGCATGGACGATGCGACCATGCGGGCACTCGCCGTGCAGTTCAACCTGTCCGAAACGACCTTCGTGCTGCCGTCGGAGCGCGCGCATGCGCGGGTACGCATCTTCACGCCGGGCTACGAGATGGCCTTTGCGGGCCATCCGACGCTCGGCACCGCGCATGTCGTGCGCGACCTGCTGGGCGCGGCCAACGATCTCGCGCTCGAATTCAAGGCCGGCGTGGTCGACGTCAACGCGCACGGCGACGTGTGGACGTTTACCGCGCCGCATTCCGGCATGCCGAAGACAGCAGCATGCGAGTTGCCCGACGCCCGGATCGCGGCTTTGCTGGGGCTCACGGAAGACGATCTGCTCACACCGCCGGTCTGGGTCGACACCGGCGCCGACCAGTTGCTGGTCGCGCTCAAGGACCCCGCCGCCGTGCGCCGCGCGCAGCCCGACAGCGCGTGCCTCGACATCTGGCCGACCAGCAGCCTCGGCCGCAAGACCGCGTATGTGTTCGCGTTCGATCCCGAGCGTCCGGGGACGGTGGTGTCGCGCTACTTCTTCGTGAAGCAAGGCAGCGTGTCGGAAGATCCGGGCACCGGGTCGGCCTGCGCGAATCTGGGCGGGTGGCTGCTTGCGATGAACCGCGACCTGCCTGCCGCGTATCAGGTCGAACAGGGTGAAGCCATCGGCCGGCCTTGCCTGCTGCGGTTGTCGGTCAGCGCGAACGGAGAAATCGGTGTCGGTGGGCGCGTGATCGAACTGGGGCGCGGCGTCGTCAGCCTATAGACGCGCCCGACGGACAGGTCGTTGCCGTCTGCGGTATCGCGCGGTTCGCGGCCCACGCTGCGACGACAGGTTCGTCAGCAATCTTCCGGGGACAGGGTTCGCGTCCGGGCGATGGCATGCATGGCCGTCACCAGTGCGCGATCCGCCACCGGCCACGAAGCGGAATGGCAGTGGTGACGCCGAGCGAGTTTCGCTTTGCAGTTGGCGTCCGAGGTCAAAAGCCGCTGCGCTGCAGCGTGCGCCTCGGCGAATCCATTCAGATCGACGGCAGCGATCATCGGTGGTTCGGGGAACGGGTGCCGGCCTGCACGCTGCTGGTGGAGGTGGACGACCCGACGCGCCGGCTGAGGACGCCGCATTTCACGCAAACCGAATCGATCTTCCTCTACGTCGAGCGCTGGGACTGTGCGGTCGCCAGTGCGTTTCCGAATTGTTCGACAGCTCCGTCGAAGCGGGACGCGCCGACATCGAAGACCCAATGGCGCAGTGACGGTAGCGCAGCGAGCCCCAGTTCCGCGATCCGGTATTGTGTGTCTAGCGTGGCCAGCACGGCCGTCACCATCGCGTGCGGCATCCCGTCGGTGGCCGCGCTCGTCAACCCGCCGTCGAGTATGCTCGGTGCGAAGGCCACACTTTGCAAACCCTGCTGCATCGCCGTTCGGGCGGCCGTGGCGGCGGCATCCGCGGTGACATCAATGGTCCAGCTTGCGGGATCACCGAGCCCGATCAACAGCACGCGGCCCGCTTCGATGCCCGCGGGCGGGCGGCTGATCAACAGTGTTTCCATCGGCGCTGCCAGAAAGTGACCTTCGCGCCGCAACCCGGTGAGCGCCCCCGATAGCACGAGGTCGAGATGGCGTAGTCCGCCCGCCGGCCCCCCACCCGCCGCCTCGCGGGCGAACATGCAACCACAGGAAAGATCAACCTGAGCACCGACGCCATCCCATGCGGCAACCTCGAAGGACACATCACGCCAACTGCCGATGATCTGCCGTAGAACCATATCGTCTCTCCCGTGAGGTCAGGACGCGGCGGGCCCGTCTTCGATCCTGACGATCGATGCAACAGCCACCCGCGTGCAACGGACCAGTCATGCGTGTGCAATCCGGATCAACGGCTTTTGCCGATCGGGACTGCCCTCGATGGCTTCCCGCTCATGCGAAATCGCAGCGGCTACACGTCCTGTCAGCGTGACGCGTAGAGGCCGCTCGAGGTACGTCGACCACGCGTTTCGCGCGTGGCCTACACAACGTTGCCGATCAGCTTCAACAACGCAGTGTGGTCGACCGCGAGATCGGCCGAGTTGTCGAAGTGATACAGATAACGCGTCGCAAATGCGTCCGTGGACGCACGGTCCAGCTTGAGCAATTCCCGTGCTCTTGCCACGACTACCGTCGGCGTCAGCTCCAGTTCACCCTCTTGATCCAGCGCTTCGTCCAGCATGACGATCAGTCGGCTGAGCGGCTCCAGCCACTTCATCGAATCGTCGAAGGCCATCACCTGCAGAAAATCGCCGGCCGATTGGTGCCCATGGGTCTTCTCATACTCGCGACGCTCAAGTTCGACCAGTGTCCGGTGCAAATTGAGAAGCGCGGTCCGGATGCGGGCGCAGTGTTCTGCTCCGTGGGAATGTGTTCCAGTATTCATATCGGTTCACCTGTTCAGCCGTGTTCCATTCGGTGGCGGCCCGTGCACCGTGTTTCGCGGGCCGCCAGTCACATTGCGACACGTCATCATAGAAGATTGTCTCGACAGATGGCATCGGTTGCCTGTCGGCTATTGAGATCACACGCCGCTCGCGTCCCGGGTACGGAACGGAACGCGCAGATGACAGTATCACTCCGACTATCGCCTTTCACGGCCCAAGGCGTCGTGCAGTTCATGACGTTGCGCCAACGACTTCGAAGTGTCAATCGCCGGCGCGAGACGCGGGGCATCGCCGCCGGCTTCAGGCGCCGCGCTCCTGGCCCCGCCCGCTTTCACGACGCCACATGACATGTCGCGTCGGGCGCTCGCACTGCCCGACGCTCCGTGTCTCGAGGCGACGGACACGGACTCATGTCTTGCCGCAGCGCTGGTCAACGCGCCGCATGCGAGGCCTTGATGCGATCGGCCACGATCTCGGCGACCGCCAGTACCGTCGGATTGGTCGCGACCGACGGCACGCGCGGCATGATGGAAGCATCCCCGACATACAGGCCGCTGACACCCTTGACCCGACCACTGTCGTCGACCACTGCCCGAGGATCGTCCGCACCCCCCATCGGAGCGGATGACGTCATGTGCAAGTACGTCTGCACGTGTTCGCGGAGAAATGCCCGGATGTCATCACGGGTTTTCACGTTGGGCCCCGGAGAAATCTCGGCATCCAGGTACTGCGAGAAGGGCTCCGTCGACGCGATGCGCCGCGCCGTTTCCACCGCATCCGCGAGTTTTTCGAGGTCCTTGCTGTTCCCCAGAATACCGGTCTCGATCCGGGGAGGCGTCGTGGGATCACGCGAGACCAGTGTGAGCCGCCCCCGGGAATCGTCCTCGGGCGTCGCGACCGCGAGGCTCATGGAGAAAACCATGCCGCCGTCGTCCGACGACATCGCCTCCAGCATCGTGATGTGACTCGGGATGATGTGCAGGTCGGGAGCGCCTTCGGTTCGCCCCCCGCTTCGGGCGAACAGGAGCGCGGAGATCGGCGGCACGGTAGCGCCCATTTTCTTTGCCGTCGTGGCGAAAACCACGCCACTGGCCGGCTGTTGCATGTAGTTTTTCCCGACCGGCAAATCGGCGACCGTGTCGATGCCAAGCGCGCCCAGCTCGTCAATCGGGCCGATTCCCGAACGCAACAGCACGGCGGCCGACCCGATCGTCCCGGCCGTCAGGACAACGTTCCGGGCTGCTATCTCTTCCCCGTCGGCAAGCCTCACCCCCGTTGCGACTTGCCCCGAGAATGTGACGACATCGATCAGAACGCCGCCACGAACGGTGAGATTCGGACGCTTCCACACCGCGTCGGTCAGATACGCGAGTGCCGCGCCGAACCGGATCCCCTCCCGGGTAATGTTCATCGGATAGCGGCCGACACCGAAGTGCGCTTTACCGTTGAAGTCGCCCACTTCCGGAAAGCCCTGGGTCTTCGCGGCTTCGATGAATGCCGCATGCGACGGGCTCAGTTCCTTCGCATCCCACCGTCGTACCGGAACCGGGCCATCGCGTCCATGGAGCGACACGTCGCCATGGTCGTCGGATTCGATCTTCCTGAAATAAGGCAGGACGTCGTCATAGGACCAGTTCTCGAGACCTCGGTCGACCCAGTGCTGGAAATCCGTGGGCAGGGCACGCACAAAGACGCCGGCGTTGATCGACGACCCGCCGCCGAGGACACGCGCGCGAATCTCGACCGGTTGCCCCTCGACATGCGATGCGCTGTCGTCCCAAAGGATCTCCGCGGTCCCGCCAACCGTGAACGCCTGGCTGACAGCGGCAGGCGCTTCCTTCGGGTGAAAGACGGCGCCGGCTTCGAGCAGCAGCACCGATATCGACGGATCTTCACTGAGCCGTGCGGCCATGACGCAGCCCGCGGCCCCACCGCCGGCAACGATAAAGTCGAATTGTTTTTCGTCACGCATCCATAACACTCCTGACTAATACCACGTGTGGCTCAACGCCCGTCGACGGAGTACCTTCCCGCACCCGTCACGCACAGCAGCATCAGCCCGCCAATGATGCTGATGTTCTTGTAGAAATGGATCATGTTGTCGTACTGCACGGTGCCGGTCATGTTCCAGTAGTGATGACCGACAATCGCCGTCCCGAATGTGTAGAGCGCGAGCAACAAGGCCAGCAGGCGCGTATGGAACCCGACCACCAGCGCGATGCCGACAACGAACTCCATTACCACGGCGATGATCGTCGACAACTCGGGGGCAGGCACGCCACTCGATGCCATGGAGGCAACGGTTCCGGAAAACCCGGTCAGCTTCGACCAGCCGAACATCACGAAGAGCACCATCAGCAGGATGCGAGCGACGAGAATCAACTCGTCCTTGCGGTTTTCAAACAGTGTGTCACGCACGATTTTTCTCGATGAATTAAGTGTCGCCCCACATGGCGCCAGACGCGTCCCTGGAAGGCCGGTCAAGACCACAACACCGGCGTTTCAATGCCGCGCAAATCGAACACCAGCACTTCCGCACCGCGACCTCGCGTAAAGCTCAGTGTTCGCTCACCGCGGACCCGTGCGCCGTCACCTTCGCCAAGTTCGACGCCGTTCACGGCAATCGCACCGCGCGCCACGTGCACATACGCGTAACGGTTGCCGGCAAGTTCGAGCTCGGCGCTTTCATCGCCGTCGAACAGTCCGGCATAAACGCGAGCGTCCTGTTGCAGCGTCAGCGATTCGTTCGCGCCGTCGGGTGACAACACCAGTCGCAACACGCCACGCTTCTGCTCCTCGCCGAAGTGACGTTGCTGATAGCGTGGCGGCGTGCCGTTCGCGGCCGTTGCGATCCACACCTGCAGGAGGTGTACGGGCTCACGCTTCGAAGGGTTGTATTCGCTATGGGCGACGCCGGTGCCGGCGCTCATCACCTGAATGTCACCGGGTACGATCACCGACCCGGTGCCCATCGTGTCCTTGTGCTCCAGCGAGCCCTCCAGCACGTACGTGAATATCTCCATGTCATGGTGCGGGTGCTTGCCGAATCCTTGCGCCGGCATGATCCGGTCGTCGTTGATCACCAGCAGATCGGAAAAGCCGCTTTGCTTCGGGTCGTAATAGCTCGCGAATGAAAACGTGTGACGCGAGCTGAGCCAGCCGTGCTCCGCTCGTCCGCGTTGATCTGCATGTCTAACCTCGATCATCGTGTTCCTCCTTGCGTGGACGAGATGGCTCGATCACTATGCCGGTTCGGCTCATGCGGCGGAAGCAACAAATCTGAAAACCGGCCTCTCAAATTCAAGAAGCAGGCAGGGATCTGGATTCGGGATTCGCTCGAGAAGCCATCGACCGAGCGCAGGAAGAATGAACCCGCGTGCCCGATGTCTTGCGCCGGGTCGCGATATGCACCCGAGCATTCATTTGATGCAACACCCTGCGCGGTCACGGCGACTGAAACAGAAGAACTGGAATCGATCCTATTCCGCGTTGCGCATCCCGTTCGGGATCAACGCCACGGTCCGTCGCGGCATACCGAATCGCGATCAGATCGCCACGAAGCAAGCAGCGGGACGGGGCCGGGGGCGATGCCCGTGATCACCGGATCAAGCGTGCGAATCCGGAGGCGTTGCCCCGCTCACGACATCACTCAACTTCGCGTCCCAGTACGCCTGGCAAAAGTCGAGATACGCCCTGACGATCGATGACGGATGTCGGTGTGACGGAAACAGCAGGTTCAGCTCGACGGCAGGAAACGGATAGTCGTCCAGAATCGAAACCAGCCGGCCTTTACGCAACTCGTCCGTGACAAGAAACGGCGGGAGTTCGGTCACGACATCTCCGACGAGCGCGCGGTTGCGCAGATGCGAGTAATCGTTCGTCGACAGCACCGGGCGCGGATGGAATTTCGTGTCGCCGAGATGCCAGACAGGCGGCGCGTACGCCCCGCGCCCCCAGGTTGCACACGGCAAACGATGCAGATCGTCCGGCGTCTCCGGTCGGCCGTAACGCTCGAGCAGCGCGGGGCTCGCGACGAGCCGATGCCGATAGATTGCGATCTTGCGCGCCACCATCGACTCCTGCTCGATCGCCCCGACCCGCAACGCCACATCGATGCCGTCGAGAATCAGGTCGACACGGCGCTCGGTGGTATGCACGAACAGGCGAATGCCCGGATAACGCGCCTGAAACTCGCCGAGCAGATCCCACCACACTTCGAACGTCGGCGGCAACGACAAACGCAGGAACCCTTTCAATTCATGCTGCGCGCCCACCACCGACTCCCGCGCCTCGGCCAGCGCTTCGATGCCGCGACTGGCGTGTTCGTAGAGCCGCACGCCGGCATCCGTCAATCGCGTGCCACGCACTGAACGCTCGAGCAATTGCACGGCCAGTTCGCTTTCGAGGGCGCGGATCCGACGACTCAGTGTCGGCAGCGGGATACCCGTGCGTACGGCCGCCGCCGACAGGCTGCCCGCCTGCACGACGATCACGAACATCTCGACAGCATTCAGATCCATATCAGCCTTTCGAATTTGAGAGGGAGGTTATCAGATTTGTCGATTCCACATCGCGATTCGAACAGGCACAGTGACCAGCCAAAACCGGCCGACATTCAAGCTGACCTGAACAACAACGGAGCTCACATGACTGCACGACGCGACGTCCCGGGTATCCGGGCATACGATGGCCCGGCCGGCGGCTGGGGCGCCCTCCGTGCAACGGCGGAAGCAGTCCGCACGCAGATGGAATCGCTCAAGGCGCCGATCGTGCTGATGCGGACCAACCAGCCCGACGGGTTCGACTGCCCCGGCTGCGCATGGCCCGACAAGGAACACAAGTCGACGTTCCAGTTCTGCGAGAACGGCGCGAAAGCCGTCACGTGGGAAGCGACGACCAAGCGCGTGACGCCCGAGTTCTTCGCGGCGAACACCGTGTCGTCGCTGCTGCGCATGTCGGACTACGAACTGGAGAACATGGGGCGGCTCACGCATCCGCTCGTCTACGACCGCGCGAGCGACACGTTCCGCGCGATCGAATGGGACGACGCGTTCGCCCGCATCGGCGAAGTGCTGCGCGCACTGCCGCCCGACCAGGTCGAGTTCTATACGTCGGGGCGCGCGTCGAACGAGGCCGCGTATCTGTTCCAGCTATTCGCACGCGAATACGGGACGAACAACTTCCCCGACTGTTCGAACATGTGTCACGAGCCGACGAGTGTCGGCCTGCCGCAGTCGATCGGCATCGGCAAGGGAACGGTATCGCTGGAAGATTTCGACGTGTGCGACCTGATCATCTCGATCGGCCACAACCCGGGGACCAACCATCCACGCATGATGGGTACGCTGCACGAAGCCGCGCGCCGCAACGTGCCGATCATCGTGTTCAACCCGCTTCGCGAGCGTGCGCTCGAACGCTTCGCCGACCCTCAGAATCCCGTCGAGATGGCCACCTATGGGTCGACGCGCATTGCGTCGACCTACTTCCAGGTCAAGGCCGGCGGCGACGCGGCCGCGCTCAAGGGCATCATGAAGGCGCTGCTGGCCCTGGACACCGCACAAGGCAACGTGCTGGACCACACGTTCATCGCCGAGCACACCGAAGGCTTCGACACGTTCGCCGCCGATCTCGTCGCGACCGGCTGGGATGCAATCGAGCGCGAAAGCGGGCTCGCGCGCGCTGCACTCGAACAGGTGGCGAACGCCTATGCAAAGGCGAATGCAACGATCGTCACCTACGGGATGGGCATCACCCAGCACAACACGGGCACCGCGAACGTTCGCCTGATTGCCGACCTGCTGCTGTTGCGCGGCAACATCGGCAAGCCGGGCGCAGGCATCTGCCCGCTGCGCGGTCACTCCAACGTGCAGGGCAACCGGACGGTGGGCATCACCGAAAAGCCGTCGGCCGAATTCCTGAAGAAGATCGAGGACGTGTTCGGCTTCAAGCCGCCGCGTGCGCACGGCCACGATGCCGTCAAGGGCATGCAGGCGATGATCGACGGCACGGCCAAGGCGCTGATCTGCCTCGGCGGCAACTTCGCGGTCGCGCTGCCCGACTCCGGGCAATGCTTTCCGGCGATGGGGCAGCTCGACCTGAGCGTCCACCTCGGCACCAAGCTCAATCGCTCGCATCTGCTCGTCGCGAAAGAGACTTTCGTGCTGCCCTGCCTCGGGCGCACCGAGCTCGACGTGCAGGCAGGCGGCCCGCAATCGGTGACGGTCGAGGATTCGATGTCGATGGTCCATGCGTCGTCGGGCACGCTCACGCCGGCGTCCGACCATTTGCGCTCCGAGCCCGCCATCGTCGCCGGCATTGCGCACGCAACGCTGCCGGCGAGCAAGGTCGCCTGGCTGGACCTGATCGCCGACTACGACGAGATCCGCACATTGATCGAACGAACCATACCGGGTTTCGAGAACTTCAACGAACGGATCAGGGCGCCGGGCGGATTCCGGCTGCCGCTGCCGCCGACCGAACGCCAATGGCCGACGGCGACCGGCAAGGCGATGTTCTCGGTGTTCAGCGGCGTCGAGGAAGATGCCCCCGTTCACGGCGACGACATCCTGCGCCTCGTGACGCTGCGCAGCCACGACCAGTACAACACCACGATCTACGGGCTCGACGACCGCTATCGCGGCGTGTTCGGCCGACGCGACGTATTGTTCATGAACGAGGGCGATCTGGCCGCGTGCGGGCTCGAACACGGCGATCTGGTCGACATCGAGACCGTCGCACCCGGCGGCCAGCCGATGCGGCTCGAGAAGATCACGGCGATCGCCTACGACATCGCCGCGGGATCCGTCGGCGCGTATTACCCGGAAGCGAACGTACTCGTCCCGCTCGACTACATCGACAAGGAAAGCGGCACACCGTCGTACAAGTCGGTCCCGGTTCGCGTGGTCCGGTCACACACGCTCTGAACCAGTGGCGCGCGCGCCCGCCGAGGCGGAACGCAGTGTGTTCGGCCGCGTCTCGCCGAACCTCCGCAGCGCGGCGAACCGGAGGTCGTGATGCAGGACCGGACGGTCTCCGACATCAACATCAACCTCATCACGCCACCCGGAATGCTGCGTCCGGCGCGCGTCACGCTGCTGCTCGGCTTTCTCGCCGGGCGCTTCGCGCAGGCACCATGGACGCTCGCTCTCCGAGCCTGGACGTGACAACACCTCTCCCGTAGAAAGGCCGCGCACGGTCCGTGCCCTCCCGATGCCTCGCCGTCAAACGCCCCGCACGCTCTTATCTCCCTTGGAGCACGGTGTGGTTTTTCATTTCAGCGGCCATGTTCGAGATGGGTTCTCGAAGCGCCGCGTGCAGATAACGCACCGTCGGCGAGAATTGCCGGCGGTGCGGGCATACGAGGTTCAGCGGCGCAGGCTCGCCGGGCTGATCCGGAATCAGCACCTCCAGCCGCCCGCTCGTGACGTCGTCGCAGACGTCGAGCCATGACTTGTAGGCAACACCGAGCCCCTCCACCGCCCAGCGACGCGCAACGTCCGCGTCATCGCAAAGCAGTTCTCCGTTGACCGTCACCAGCCGGCGCACGCCGTTGACGGGAAATACCCATCGGTCGTACACGCGGCCGCCGAGCGCGAAGAGCAGGCACTTGTGCAACGCAAGCTCGTCGAGCGAGGTCGGGCGACCATGGCGCGCCAGATAGGCCGGCGATGCAACCAGCACGCGCCGGTTGCTCTCCGCGAGCGGCAACGCCACATAGCTGGCGGTTTCCGCCACGCCATAGCGAATCGCGACGTCGACCGGATCGCGGAACACGTCCGCCACGTAATCCGACAACGACAGCTTCAGCACCAGCTTCGGATGCGCGTCGCGAAACGCCGTCAGCCATGACAGCAGCACGTTTCGCCCGAGATCCGACGGCGCGGAGATCTTCAGCACACCCTGCAGCTCGTGGCGCTCCCCATGCAGGCGCTCCCGCCCCTCCCTGAGCGCCGACAGCACTTCCTGCGCATAGGGCAGGTATTGCTCGCCCTCCGACGTGAGCTTCAGGCTGCGCGTCGACCGGGCAAACAGGCGAATGTCCAGCTCCCGTTCCAGCCGCTGAATCGCCGCACTGACCTGCCCCGGAAGCAGATCGGCCTCGCGGGCCGCGTTGGAGAAGCTGCCCAGCGCCGCCGTCCGCACGAAGAGTCCAAGGTCGTCAATCCGGATCATTTTCATTCCTACAGTGAAAGTGCTACCCGATTTTCCTGGTTTTTCATCTGTGTTGCAGGTTGGAAAATGCGATCCATATCGTCGACGACGGCAATAGCCGCCGGTTCCCGACCTCTCTCCACACTGACTGGAACACACCGCATGAAAGCCATCGTCTATACGCAGCACGGCCTCCCGGCCACCCACCCCAACGCGCTCCACGAAGCGGAGTTGCCCCTGCCCGAGCCGGGGCCGAGGGACCTGCTCGTCAGGATCCGGGCGATCGCCGTGAACCCTGTCGACACCAAGGTCCGGAAGGGATCGCCGACCGACGCGCCGCGCGTGCTGGGTTGGGATGCGGTCGGCACGGTCGAGGCCGTGGGTCGCGACGTTTCGCTGTATCAGCCGGGCGACGACGTTTACTACGCAGGGTCGATCGCGCGAGCCGGCGCCTATGCGGAGTACGGGCTGGTGGACGAACGCATTGCCGCGCGCAAGCCCGCCAGCCTGAGCGATGCTCACGCCGCCGCCCTTCCGCTGACATCGCTCACCGCATGGGAGCTGCTGTTCGACCGTCTCGGCGTGGCCGAGGGCGGCGGCGAAGGCGATGCCATCCTGATCGTCGGCGCGTCCGGCGGCGTCGGATCGATCCTGACGCAGCTCGCGCGGCGCCTCACCCGGTTGCGCGTCATCGGCACGGCCTCGCGCCCGGAAACGCAGGCGTGGGTCCGGGAACTGGGTGCCCACGACGTCATCGATCATTCGCGGTCTCTGGTCGAAGGGCTGCGGGAAATCGGCGAGCCCCACGTCCGTTATGTTGCCAGTCTCACGCAGACGGATAGTCACTATGCGCAGATCGTCGAAGCGCTCGCCCCTCAGGGGCGGCTCGGCGTCATCGACGATCCGGCGACGCTCGATGCGGTGCCGCTCAAGCGCAAGGCCATCTCGCTGCACTGGGAGCTGATGTTCACCCGCTCGCTCTTCGAGACGCCGGACATGATCCGCCAGCACGACATCCTCGACCGCATCGCCACCCTGATCGACGACGGCACGCTTCGTACGACGATGGGCGAGCACTTCGGGAGCATCAATGCGGAAAACCTCCGCCGCGCGCACGCCCTCATCGAAAGCGGCCGCGCACGCGGCAAGATCGTGCTTGAAGGGTTTTGAGCACGGCAACACCGTGTCGGAATTCGATGCCGCGCCGGAAGCCAGATTCCCTCAACGACAGGAAAATAACCATGCGCCACTCGCGCCAGCATTCCACGCCAATCCGCTACCGCCTGAAATCACTCGCGCTTGCCAGTGCGCTCGCGTTGTGGAGCGTTGCGCCTTACGCCTCGAGCGTCGCCGCGACACCTGCGGCAACCGTCGCGCCGCCTCCCTCCGACACCCGGTCAACCCCGGGTACCCTGGATACTGTTGCCACGTTCAACGATGCGATGCCGACCGGCGTCACGGTTTCCGAATCCGGCCGAATCTTCGTCAACTTTCCGCGCTGGGGGGACGACGTGCCCTTCACCGTCGGCGAACTGCGGCACGGCAAGGTCGCCCCGTATCCGGATGCCGAGGTCAATCGCGCGGACAACGGGAATCCGGCCGATCACTTCCTGAGCGTCCAGAGCGTGGTGGCGGACGGTCGCGGCCGCCTCTGGGTGCTCGATACGGCTGCGCCGAATTTTTCCAGCCCGGTCGCGGGCGGTGCAAAGCTCGTCGCCATTGATCTGAAGCAAAACCGGATCGTGAAGACCATCGTCTTTCCGGGCAACGTCATGCGCGCGCAAACCTACGTCAACGACGTGCGCTTCGACTTCCGCGTCGGCAAGGCGGGGGTCGCCTATGTAACCGACTCGTCGCTCACGGGTACTGGCGGCATCATCATCGTCGATCTTGACACGGGCAGCGCAATGCGACGCCTCACGGGTGATGTATCGACATCGGCCGATCCGCATTTCGTACCTGTCTTCGATGGCGAACCCATGATGACCCGCGATGCCGATGGCAACACCCGGCCTTTCTCGGTGGCGTCGGACGGCATTGCCCTGTCACCGGACGGGAAGACGCTGTATTACTGCCCGCTCTCCAGTCGTCGTCTCTACGCCGTATCGACGGCAATGCTGCGTGACGCCTCCGTCAGCGACACCCAGCTGTCGGCGGCCGTCCAGGATCTCGGCGAGAAAGGCGCATCCGACGGGCTCGCGGCAGACGCGAATGGCACCGTGTACGCAGGCGACTACGAGCACGATGCGATCCGCAAGCGCTCGCCCGGTGGAGCGTGGACGACCCTCGTGCACGACTCCCGCATTCTGTGGCCCGACACGCTGGCCATCGGTCCGGACGGCTACCTGTACTTCACGGCCAATCAATTGCCGCGGCAGGCCGGATTCCATGGCGGCAAGGATCTGCGACAAAAGCCGTATGGGCTCTTTCGTACACACATCGGTGCCGCCCCCGCTCCGACACATTGATCCTCTGGGTGCGAACAAGGCAAATGTGATCCTGCGTCGAATGCATGTATGTCAAGAAGTTTGACAACTGAATTGCCGGGCGAAATCGCCCGGCGTGACCGAATCGCCCGCTATCCGGCATTCGTTACAAAAAAGACGTCAGATACTCACTGAGCCGCGCATTGAACTTTCTTGCCGTTTCGCTGGGTATGAAGTTGAATCCATGAACGGCCCCGGCCACCACTTCCATCGAAATCGGTACGCCTGCACAGCTGAGCTTCTTTGCATACTCCAGACTTTCGTCAAGCAAAAGATCGAGGCTGCCGACCACGATGTACGTGCTGGGGAGATTCTCGAAACTCGGCGCATATGATGGCGAGTAATATTGAATTTCAATATCCTCCACCTTGTTGTCGCCAAGAAGATATTTCCATCCGAAGTCGTTCACATCGTGGGTCCACACATACTCGCCGGCGTACTTGTTCTTGATCTCGGCGGGATTGGCGGACGTCTTGTAGTCCAGCATCGGAAACAGCATGACCTGGTTCCTGGGGGTGATCTTTGTCTTGTCCCTCAGATAGTGGCACAGCGAAGCAGTGAGACCGCCCCCTGCGCTTTCCCCCATCACCGTTATTCTCTCCCGGTCGATGCCAAGCTGTTCCGCGTTGTCATAAACCCACGTGATGCCGGAAACACAGTCGTTCAGCGGCGTCGGATACGGATGTTCGGGAGCCAGCCTGTAATCGACCGCAACGACAACGCAGTTCAACTTCGTGGCCGCCTCGTGGTGCTCGTTATCGTACAGATCGGCGGCCCCGGCTACATACCCGCCGCCATGGATATAAAAAATCGCAGCCAACGGTTCGTTTTGGGCTCCTTGCGAAGGACGGTAGACGAGGACGCTCACATCGTCGCTTACCTGAACTCTTTTCCCGTAAAAAGTGTCGTCCACTTTCGAGCTGAACATGCGCACGGCGGCTCGCGTCGCTTCAATGTCATCCTTTGTCTTCAACTTCAGAACAGTGGGTGATTCAGTGACTGCGCTTACCTGATCCTTCGCAATGAGATGACTTGAATTGCTCATATATAAATCCTGTGGTCAGATGGGGCCGCCCAGCCGTTGCGTTCAAGTTCGACTGATACGCTTGCCGGAATGGGTCTGGCGTCTGCAGTTTCAATGCTCGAATCGCTTCACCTTGTTGCGACCAGCGTCCGACAGACCTCTGTGCTTGGCGTTTCGCAGCAACTGACGATGCTGCGATCCGTTGCCTGCTTGCCTCAACGGCGGCACACGTCGATCAACCGTATCGGTGTGCCGCAGAAGAAAGCGTCAATGCGGGCGGGCGAGTTTGGCCGCCAATTCCGCGACGTGCTTGCCCTGGTATCGCGCGATATCGAGTTCGTTGGCCGAGGGCTGCCGTGTGCCGTCAGCACCCGCAAGCGTCGTTGCGCCATAGGGTGTACCGCCCGTGATCTCATCCATTTTCGTCAGTCCGGCACACGCGTAAGGAACACCGACGATCACCATGCCGTGATGCAACAGCGTGCTGTGAAAGGACGTAATGGTCGTCTCCTGGCCACCATGCTGAGTCCCGGTGGAAGCGAAGACGCTGCCGATCTTGCCAACCAGTGCACCCTTCACCCACAGCCCGCCGGTCTGATCGAGGAAGTTGCGCATCTGCGCGGCCATGTTGCCGAAACGGGTCGGTGTACCGAAGATGATCGCATCGTAATCGGCGAGTTCGGCAGGCGTCGCGACCGCTGCGTCCTGGTCGAGCTTCGCGCCGAAGGCGGCAGCCTGTTCCGCGGGAATCGTTTCGGGAACACGCTTGATGATCACCTCCGCGCCGGGAACCGATTGCGCGCCTTCGGCCACCGCATTCGCCATCGTTTCGATATGGCCGTACATGGAATAGTAGAGAACCAGTATCTTTGCCACGACTGCTCCTGGATTGATTGACATTCCTCCTCCCCCGGACGGATTCCGTCAGGGCGAGGGATTTTTTTCAAGGCGACTGGGAAACGTCAGATCTGCAACCGCCTGCCGCCTATATTCGCAATCCTGCATATTGAGAATTTCTGCTTCTCGCGCAATCGCGCGAACCTCGTGCCTCAATGCGCCGTCATGCCGCCATCGGCAAGCCAAACCGCACCGGTGACGAAGGATGCAGCGGGAGAACACAGGAAAAGCACCACACCGGCCATTTCCTCGGGTTCCGCCGCGCGCCCCATCGGGCTACTCGCCATCAGGGTTTGCGTCATGGCCGGATCGCTCAGCCAACGGTCCGTCATCGGCGTGCGGATCAAACCCGGCGCCAACGCATTCACGCGGATTCCCTTGGTCGCGTAGTCGAGCGCGGCGGCTTTCGTCAGACCAATCACCCCGTGTTTCGCTGCCGCATAGGGTGCCATCCCCGGATCGGCGATCACCCCGGCGACCGACGCCGTGTTGACGATGGCGCCGCCGCCCGTTTTGATCATCGCGTCGATCTCATGTTTGATACACAGGAACACCCCCTTGAGATCGACGGCGATCACTCGGTCAAAATCTTCTTCCGTCATTTCGGCGAAAGGCGCCGTTCGCGGCAAGATCCCTGCATTGTTGAACGCCGCGTCGATCTTCCCGTAAGTCTCGACCGCCGTCGCCACGAGTGCGCGAACGGCGTCGGCGTTGCTGACATCGGTCTTCACGAAGATGGCTTCTGCGCCTAATGCGTGGATTTGCTCCACGGTTTCGTTGGCACCTTGTCCCACATCACCAATCACAAGCCGAGCGCCGCGCTCGGCAAACGCCAGCGCCGTGGCCCGCCCGATACCCGATGCCGCTCCCGTGATCAGGACTGTCTTGCCCGAATAGTCGAACTGTCCGTTACTCATTTTTCATCTCCCGTGTTAATTCAGCGCGCGCTGCATAGTGGAACCAGCAAATGGCGACATCCCGCTCTCGGAATGTTCTCGCGCGGCTCAAACTCGCACCACCAGCTTTCCATGTGTGCGATTGCTGTCGATCCACTCGTGTGCTTCGCGCACTTCATCGAACTCGAACGTATGTTGAAGATGCGACGGCCAGTGCGCCGCGGCGATGTCGTTGGCGATCGTACGCAGTGGCGAATCTGTCAGCGGGAGCGCCGCCGAGCCGAGCACCTGCGCCGGGAAGAAGGCAAGCCGAACAGCCGGGGGCAGATCGGCCATCAAATTGAATCGTTCGAGGACGGGCGGACCGCCCAGCATACCGATCACGGTGACAGCACCGAAGGGTTTCAACGTCCTTGCCGTATCGCGCAGCGTTGACGCGCCGATCACTTCGAGCGCGGCATCAATCCCCTCGGGATGGAAGCGAAGCACGTCGTCGGAAATGGTCCCGCCATCGATAATCACATCGTCTGCGCCGGCGATGTGAAGCTGTTCAACGCGTTTTTTCGAGCGTGTCGTCGCGATCACCCGCATTTTCCGAGCTTTCGCGTAGGTAACAGCCGCCAGCCCAATTGTCGAGGTGGCACCGCGCACGAGAATCGTCTCGCCCAACTCGATTTCCAGGCTGCGACTCAGCGCGCCCCAGATCGTCAAATAGGCAAGCGGCAGTGCCGCGAGCTCTTCCCATGACAGTGCAGTACCGCCGAGGTCGATCACGTTCGTACGCAACACGGTCACTTCTTCGGCATAGCTGCCGCAGCGAGTAAACTGCAAACCGCCCATCACGGTTGCGACGCGCTGGCCGACGCGGAACATACCGGACGGATCCTCGAGGATTTCTCCGACTGCCTCGACGCCGGGTACGCGCGTGCCGTCGACAGGCCCCATCTTGCCCGCACGAAGATACGTCTCGACACGATTTAGACCAAACGCACGGACCCGGATACGAACTTCATCCGCGTTCGGCGGAACGGACGGGATGTCGCGGAGTTGCAGGACTTCCGGTCCGCCGATACGGTCGATCACATATGCTTTCAAGCCCCCCCCTTCGCAGTACGGTAGCCTGACCGATCGAGCGGGTGTGCCGGTCAGGACGGTTGATGAAACATAGCCTCCGCCGCATAGCCACAAGCCGTTGTGAACCTCCGGTCAAACCACCCTTTCTGACAGGGGAAGAGCGCGGGCGAAGCCGTCGTGGCAATTCGGATCGCCCCGTTGATCGCCCGATCGTCGAGTCAGCGACCGTAACCGTATGGACTGCTCACCGGCATTGACTTCAAACGATTCGCCATAGCATGCGCTGCTCGTCTTCAATCTGGACGGTGTCGCTACTATGCACGTTCAGGTGTTGATCTGGAATCGACAAATATGACAACCCTCCTCTCGAATTCGAGAGGAGGGAATGGATTTGACCAGGCGGCCTTGATCGACGGCCTGCTCAAGCTCATCACCCACCTCAATGGCATCGTCGGTCACCACCTGGATGCTCTAAATCACCCCCTCACAAATCGGCATTCAACACGGCTACGCCGGTCACGGACAGGCTCCCGTCGAGACGCGACGACCGAGACTCCATCACCATGCAATCTCGCACCACGATACCGTTTGCGAAGGCGGCAGCAAGGCCAGCCCCCCCCTTCCGCGCGCGCCACATTGCCCCACCATCGAGCACGCCGCCCCTCCGCAGCAAAAAAGGAAAACGATTACCTAACCCTGATGTCACGCCTACGAACTAGTGTTTTCCCGAATGGCATGACTTTTCTACCAGTGGCCTCATGGAGGCTGATCAAACGACATCGCGCCAGTTTTGGCGTAGCAGTGATTTCCGCCGCACCGAAAGTTAAACGTTTACCTAAAATGAGCGTTTTACTCACACGTGCCCCTGACCAGTCCACCTGGCCCTCTGCGAGGTAGCCGTCCAACAGTTTGGATATAGGTAACCGAAGTGACGTTGGCGCGCCAGCAAGACAACTTAGTAGTCCGAGATTTCAAGCTAGAGCGAAAATTTTTAGTTTATTTTATTTAAATATCGATGCAGGGTTAATTGAAATGATTGTTCGTACCGGAATCATGAACTTCCTTATTAAGGCGCCTATTGTTTTATCAGTCGCGACCGTTATCGCAGCTTGTGGAGATGGAGGATTGGATTCCGGATCTCATCAGTCGCCGCCGAAAAATACCGCAACGCTAACCGCCATTGCGTCCATGCGTGCGAGATGGCAAACCTATGTTACGGGTGGCACCATTGACACGAGCGACTCAGACATCAATGGGAACGTCGGCGCAATCGTCTCCACCGCTCAGACACGTTTGAACGCGTACATCGCGAAAACCAATCGTACGACCGACTGCTTGTTCAACGATCTCTGCAACTGGACCACAAGCGCGAACCTGACCAGTAACTATCTGCATGTACTCGACATGGTGTTGGCCTACACAACGCAGAGCGCCAGCAATCCATATTATCGGAGCAAGGTGCTTCGCGGCCAAATCGTGGAGTCCCTGCAATGGCTCCACGACAATCACTACAACCCGAACATTGCGCAGTACAACAACTGGTGGGATTGGGAAATCGGCATCCCCAAGGCTCTGGGGAAAATCTTGATCCCGATTTATGACGATCTCGAGACCGACAACAGTGCCCTCATTAGCGGTTACGTCGATGCGATGGATCACTTCAACGCCGATCCGACAAATGAGACCTGGCCAGCACAGAACCCGCCGGTGGCGATGACGGGCGCAAATCTGCTGGATAAGGTCGTGGGGCGCATATTTAGTGGCATGCTGGCCAACGACAGCGCCAAGATCACTGCGGCGCGTAACGCCATGCCCCCCGTATACAACACGGTCACATCGAACGACGGTTTCTATGATGATGGATCATTCATTCAACACCACTACATCAGCTATATCGGCGGTTACGGCAGTACGCTTATCGACGACATGACCAACCTGATGTATCTAACAAGCAACACGAATTGGAGCTTCTCGAGCACCGAGTTGCAGACCATCACGGGGTGGGTGAACAACAGTATCGCGCCATTTATGTACGGAGGCGCAGCGATGGACATGACGCGCGGACGCGGGATTTCGCGCCCGGCGACAACAGACCACGATGCCGGAAAAGCCATGGCCGTCTCTGTGCGGCGACTGGCCGATGCAGTCGATGCCGCAACGGCCGCGCGGATCAGCGGCATGATCAAGGGTTGGATCCAGTCGGACAAGACATTCAATAGCACCTCCGGCTGCACCTCGGCCTGTTACTTTTCCGGGCTGAGCCTGTATGACATGACGCGCGTCAAACAACTGCTGGCGGACGCTACCGTGCCTGCTGCTGCCGTAGTGCCGATGAGCCGCACGTATGCCAGCATGGCACGCGCGGTTCACATTACACCCACGTTCGGCTTTGCACTCTCGATGTTCTCGGACCGCATTTCTTCGTTTGAATTCGGGAATGGTGAAAACAAGAAAGGGTGGTTGACGGGCGCCGGCATGACTACCATGTACACCGACGACGAGACGCAATTCGGCGGTAACTTCTGGGCTACCGTGAACTACGGCAGATTGCCTGGCACAACAGTGGACGGCGCAAATTTCACGAATCCAGTCAACTGGGCATTTTACGGAAACGCACTGGGCAGCTTGCGCTGGACAGGCGGCTCCAGCGTCCTCGGAGCCTACACCTCGGCGGGCATGGAGTTTGACATGACAGGATTCCTGTCTCGGCAGGGGCAAGCCGGAGTCAGTCCGAGCAACATGACCGGCCGCAAGTCGTGGTTCATGATGGACGATCGCATTGTCGCTCTGGGCTCGGATCTTGCCGATACGATGGGCACTCCCGTTGAAACCATCGTCGACAACCGCAAACTTGTACCGCCGAGCGCAGGTTCCGCAGGCGGTGACAACAAGCTCACCATCAACAACAGCGTCTATTCGTCCGCCGCATTGGGGGCCGGCCCGCAGAACGTGCCCGGCGTGCAATGGGCTCACTTGCAGGGCAGCAGCCAGAACACTTGCAGCCCGGCGTTGTCGGGCTCATGCGCGAATGGTTCCAAGGGAATCGGTTACATCTTCCCGACTCCCGTGTCACTGACGGTGATCCGCGAGGGACGGACCGGCGCGTGGGCAGATGTCGGGACCGGTTCGACCACGCAGGTAACGGACAACTATCTGAGCCTGGCAATTCCGCACGGGGTGAATCCGACCTCGGCCAGTTATGCGTATGTGCTGCTTCCCAACAAGAGTGCTGCCGAGGTCAATGCGCTCGCGACGAATCCAGGTATTTCCATTCTGTCCAATGGTAACGGCGTTCACGCCGTGCTATACGCTCCTGTGGGCGGCATCGTCACTCGGGTCGTCGGTGCGAACTTCTGGAATCCTGGCGGCGGTGCGGTCGGCATCAACGGAGCAAAGTATCTAACCAGTTCCACCAAGGCGTCAGTAACAGTCGCAGAAACCCGTTCCCAGTTGTCCGTCGCCGTGTCAGATCCGACCGAAGCAAACACCGACACCGTTACCGTCGAGATCAACCACCGAGCGAGTAGCGTCGGTGCTGTCGATAGTGCGATCTCCGTCATTCAGATCAGCCCGACTATCAAACTGAGCGTTAACGTCAACGCCGCTCATGGGCGGAGCATTGCCGCGAACTTCAATTTATAAGATCGCACGTTTCGGAGTAGCCGTCTAACGAGAAAAACGGATATGGAGCCGTCTCAAGGTCCGTCGCTGTTGGCCATCGCATTGCGCAAAGTGAAGAGCTTTCCTATGCAGGCGACCATCGGCACCTTGGGCGGCCCGGCTGCTACGCGACGATGACGGTGGCGCATTCTCGCGCAAGCGGCTCCGTTGAGGCACGCCGAATTATCCGATTTCGTGACATCGCGCCCCGCCTGCATGGCGCCCCCACGTTGTTCTGCATGCTCCCTCCGTCATTGCATGACGTAATCGACTTGATGGCGTGCAATGCGCAAACCCGCAAGTTCAGCGTGTTCCCGGAGATCGTCGCGACGCCATCGAGATCGGCCAGCGAATGCAACCGAGAGTTCGTTAGTCCCGCTCACAGCTGACGACAGATGTCATGTTGAACAGGCAATGGCATCGGAAAGCAGACCGGGCCGACCAAGCAGCAACCACATCCGATCAAGATCCCCCTGCGCCCTGGCCGTTCGCACGGCGGTGCTCGAAATTCGATCGCCGAGCGCCGTTACATCGCGCTGGGTTTCAAGTTCAAAGCCCAGCGCACGACCGGCCTCGCTCAGCATCGCAAGATCACCCCGTCTCCTCGCACCGAAACGAAAGTCCTCTCCGACCAGCAGCCACTGCAAACCCAGATTTTTCACGAGAACCTGTGATACGAACAGCTCAGCCGGCAAGCTAGCCATGTTGCTATCGAAGCGGCAGACATAGAGACGGTCGATACCATATCGTTCCAGCAGGGCCGCCTTTTCGCTCAGCGTCGTGAGTCTTCGCGGTGCGATTTCGGGAAACAGATATTCTCGCGGGTGTGGCTCGAACGTCAGTACGCATGCAGGCAAGCCTCTTGATTTCGCCTGGCATTTCAACCGGTCTATCATTGCCTGATGGCCAAGATGAACGCCATCAAAATTGCCAATCGTGAGTGCCAAAGGTCCATCTGTGCATGCCGGCAACGGTTCAACGATTTTCATAAGTTGCTCCAGGACCATCTTCAAGGATAGTTCGGTGTCGAAACCGAAACCGGGCTGCGGCGGCAATGCTTGAGCGCCATCGTTTCCGTGAGGCGAGGCATCCCCCAAAATTCAGCTCGTCGTGCTACGAGAGCGGAAAGCTCACTTCCACCCAAAGTTTCTCGCCCTGCGGGCGATTGCGCACGGCGAATTCATGCTGGTACTTGAACACGATTCCAGCCGCCGGTGACCACATGTACCGCAGTTGCGGCCCGATAGCGACCGCCTGTCCGCGAAAACCGCCGTCGGGAACCGGAACGCCGTTCACGGTGTCGTCGGTAACCTGCTTCAGGAAATACCCTTGCAAACCGAGCTGAACCTTGTTGTTCAACGAATAGCCGACGAGATAATCCAGGGTTCCAACCACGCCAGAGTGATAGTGCGTGGCAGAATTTGGCGACTGTATTTCAACAAGTGTGGTCGTCGAGATTTCCCATGCAGGAGCGGGAAACCACGTCACGCTGAGGTTCGGCATGAGCGCATACGTGTTCAATCCGGTGTTGGCCACGCGGTTTACCGAGTACGCGCCACTGGGCACCGCAACATCAGTGGCAAGAAATGCAAGGACCGTGTGCGACGAATTCGTGTAGCTGATCAGCCAGGGTTGAAGAATGATGTCCCCAAGCGCGGTCCGATTACCCGTTCCTCCGGGAGTGGTTACGTGCAGATGAAATACAGGGACGATCAAGCCACTGGAGACACTGAACGGGCCCAAGGTTGTACCCCACGTATGGACGACTCTCGGTGCATCGACAAACGCATCGAGATGAAATCCAGGAATCAGATTTTTTCCGTTTGATCCGGCAAACTTGTTGGCAAAATAATAGAGCGTGTAGTTATAGAATTGCGTGGCGCCAGGTGGGGGCAGCACGCCGTCGAGCACCGTATTGACTCCGACGGGGTAACTGATCAGGCCGTTCTCGGTCGCGTCCGCGTTTGTATTCATAAGCGCCAGAATCGCCATCGTTGCAGGCAGCAATCTTCTAATAAAATTGATTATCTCCTCACCTTTTTTAATAGTATTCCTAACTTGATAACCGGGTACGCACACCACGTACCCTGTACCCTGGCGCCACAGGATTCGCCGTGCGATCGCTATTCGATGCGCACGAAATCGCTCACTGCCGCCACTGTTTCGGGAAATTGCTCCACTTGCGGAATGTGGCCGCAGCTATCGATGACAACGACTCTGGAATCCAGGAGTCGAGCCTGCCATTCGTCGACATATCCGACCGGAACCAGCCTGTCTTCCCGCCCCCAGACCAGCAGGACCGGTTGAGTGATCCGATGCAGCCTTGCGCTCAGGCCTCGGTCAGGGATAGGCCAGGCGAACTTCCCGGTACAGCCGAAGGCCCAGACCCGCGCCGCGATGGCAGCGGCCGCCAAGCCGGGATCTTCGGGAAGCGCAAGCATGGACCGTGCAGCCGGACTCGCCGGATCGTGGAACAGAAGCGACGGAAGTTCCTCCGACCGAGCGGAGATCCAGTCCGCAACGGGCAAGTCTTCGCGCCACAGACCAATAGGATCCAGCAGCACGACCCGGGAGGCGAGATTGGGAAAAGCCGCCGCGAGTTCTGCCGCGAGCATGCCGCCGAATGATTGGCCAATCAGTATGGGTTTGACGAGCCCCAAGGTGCGGACGACCTCCTCGTACACGAGTACGACGTCGCCAAGCGCGTTGACCGAGTGAATCGCATAGGGATCACCAGCGCTCGTTCCGGGAAACTCGGGCGCGTAGACCGTGAAGTGTTCAGACAGCCAGGACAGAAATGGATCCCAGCCAAGTCCAGCTGACGGATGCAGGTAGACGACGGGTTGTCCGGCACCCGCGACCTTTACGCGCATGTTGATGCGACCACCCCATACTCGAAGTGTGCGTTCGGTGATGTCCGGGGTCGCGGCCCGGGTTGGCATATTCATTGAACAGTCTCCTTTTGACATGTGAGCACTCAGGCAAACTCGTGACCTCAACGGCCTGGCTTTTGCGTTTCGGAACCGCCGACGGTTGCGCGCGTGCCATTTGCAACCGGGCCTGGACGTCCGCCGAGCTTGGCCGGCCACCAATTATGTTCGTGATCCGAATCTTTCCAGATGTCACGCAAGTAAGGCGCGACTTCCTTTGCGAACAGTTCGACGTTCTTGATGGCGAGGTGCCGAGGGAGGGATCCGAATGTCAACATGGCATGGAGATTCCCGATGCCGTAGAGCTTGATGTATTCGGCCAATTGTTCGCGTACGGTTGCCGGGCTGCCGGCGATCACGCAACCAGCATTGACGAGGTCACGATAAGAGGCATCGCGCAACTTTTCGACCATCCCGAAGTCACCCGGGTCCTTGATCAAGGCTTCGACACCCTTGATATCGATGCCTCCCGGCAACCCCAGCTTTTCGATCGGAATGGCTCCCAGACCTTTTCGGAATCCGTATTCCAGATGCCGCGCGTAGTCGATCTCTGCTTGCGCGTCGGTTTCTGCTACCGCGATGGTCTGCACGAATCCCATCCGGAACGGATTGCGAGCCACGCCAAGCTGGTCGGCGGTTTCCCAGAAACGATCAAAGATTCGCTTGCCGGTCAGCTTCGCCCCAAACCAGCTCAGGTAATTGAACGCCATATTGCGTTCCAGGCACATCTGCATCGTTCGTGGATTGCCGGTGCCCGTGATATAGACCGGGATATTTTCCTGCAAGGGCCGCGGCCAGATGTTGACTGTCGGATGCTGGCTGAATCGTCCGTTGAACGGGAAGGGGTTTTTATCCCGCCAGGTCCGCAGAATCAGTTCGAGCCCTTCGTCGAAACGAGGCCGAATGTCGATTGGCGCGATGCCATTGTTGATCGCCGCATCGTAAGACAACCCGATCGGGAACCCCGCCACAAGCCGACCGCCGCTCATGACGTCGATCATCGCGTATTCCTCGGCGACGCGAAGCGGTTCGCGGGCTTTACCGAGCGAGCGTCCCATCGGAATGATCGCGACCGGGATGTTCTCCGACTCGGTCATATAAGCCAGCGCACTGGCGATGAGGTCCGGATTGGGAATCATGTCGTACGCCGACTGGCTGTGCTCCGTTACGGCGAGCCCATCAAATCCGGCTCGAGCGGCAACCATCAGCACATCGAGGAAGTCTCGAACATCCGCGTAAATGCCATCCTGATTGGTAAGGGAGTACGGGGTGTCGCACACCGCCTCGTATTGGTGTTCGAAGTCTGCTGGCAACCCCCGATACGCCGCTTGCGAAAATAGACTGATCTTCATCTCTGCTCCTGTGACTTTCTTAACTGTTTCGTCATGCTTATGATGGTCTGCCGATCTCGGCCCCGTGTCGGGCCCGACTGGCGACGGGCTGGCGCCAGTCGATCATCCTGATGAATTGCGGGTGGTCAACCGAGCAAAGGAAGACCCATGCTCATAAACTGCCCGTCGCTGAATGCCAGTGGGTCTCCATCGCGCAAAATGCTCGATGTAACCTCGCCGACGACCAGAACGTGGTCTCCCCCGTCATACTGCCGCCATGGCTTACACTGAAAAACAGCAATAGCATTTGCAAGAGCCGGTGTTGTGTTGGCCGCGCCGTCGTCGCTCCAGACCAGCTCGATGCCCTCCTTGCTCCGACCTGCGAAGTGCGAAGCGACATCGACTTGATCGGATCGGAGAACATTGATGGCGAAAGGCTGCGCATCAATAGCCACACATGTACGCGACGACCGGGCAACGGAGATCAGCACAAGTGCTGGATCAAGGGATACCGAGGTAAACGAATTCATCGTCGCGCCACGCGGGCCTTCAGAGGTGCGATAAGTCACCACGGTTACGCCAGTCAGAAAGCGTCCGAAGCATCTGCGCAGATTTTGCGCATGCGTCTGAGTGTTCATGTCCTTTCCCTGTCAAATTCCGCCGATCAAACCGGTCATGCACACGGGAGCGAGCGGCAATGCGGAACGAGCACTGCGAGCACTACCCGCCCGAGAAAGGGCGATCGAGGTGAGAGGCACCTCCAATTGGCGTCTCATGGTCATGTCTGTGTCTCCATGTATTCCTTGCGCCACATCCAGGCTTCGGGAAGCAGCGCTTCTGAAGCGTCAATGTAGTAATCGACGGACGTTCACACACCTGCATAAAGGAAGGTGAGATGCCGTGTCCGAGCTGACCTGGGCATGCGTCGTCGACGCAGCGCCCGCCCGTCAAGGGTGATGGCGACTACTAGGTGTTTTCCCGCGGCGGCCCCGTCGCACCGATTTCGGCTTCCGGGCAATAGGCATCCAAGGAAGGCGAACGCGACAAACCTATCTTTCGATAGGAACCTGGCCGCGGACACGCGTGTATGCTTTTGTGAGGAGACGAGAAACCAAATGACCGGAAGCCTGCTTGCGAGCGGCTATACGGCTGGAGGAGGAAGACGAAGATGCTGCCCGTGATCGCGACCCGGTTACGCCCGCCAACAAGAGCAGGTGCCGCGGTACCGCGAGAGGTACTGCCAACGGCGCTGGAACACTTGCGTTCACGCCGATTGCTTCTTGTGCGCGCACCAGCCGGCTATGGCAAGAGCCTGTTGATGGCACAGCTCCATGACGCGCTGCGGGCTGGAGGGGAAGCGGCCGTAGGGTGGATCAGCGTGGGGGAGATTGGCGCATCCCTTGCCGAAGTCGCGATGCATTGTGCATCGGCCCTTTCCCGGATCGTGCCTGGTCTCGACAGCGCCATGCAGACCCTGTTCGAAGCACAGCGCAATGTGTCGCCGGAAACGATCGGCGCGATGTTGTGTAACGAACTGGAGCGCGCTGACGGTGATGGTTTCCTCTTTGTCGATGACCTTCATGCCATTGCCGGCACACCCGGTGAACACCTGTATGAATGCTTGCTGCGCGATGCACCGGAACGGATGCACTTTGCCATAGCCAGTCGGACAGAACCGGGCTTCAGCGTCGCACGGTTACGCGCCCGTGGCGAACTCGGCGAGCTCGACTCGACAACGCTCAGGTTCTCGGTACAAGAAGCTCATCAATTCTTCAAGAGCAGCAACGCAAGTCCGCCAAGCGACAGGCTGGTCGAGCTCGCGTGCGAAAAGACCGAAGGCTGGGCAGCAGGACTCCAGTTGGTCTCGCTATCAGTCGGCAACGGCAATAACTGGGACGAGCGACTGCACGGCCTTTCAGGCAGCAATCGCTCGGTCGGTTCGTTTCTCGCCGACGACGTTTTCTCGGCGCAGAGTGAAGAGGTCCAGCGCTTCCTGCTCGAGTCGTCGGTTCTCCGGCAGTTCTGCTACACGTTGTGTGACGAGGTAGGCCAACGCGACGATAGCCGGGCCATCATCAAGCAACTCCAACGACAGGGCCTGTTTATCTTTTCGCTCGACGAAGAAGAAAATTGGTATCGGTATCACCATCTCTTCTCGCAATTCCTGAAGAAGCGACTGAGTGAAAGCAGTCAAACCCGGTTATATGCCCTGCACCGGCGTGCAGCCCACTGGTTCTGCAGCCATGGAATGCTGGACGATGCCATGTTCCATGCCGTCTCCTCGGGCGACTTCAGGTATGCCGCCAGCATCCTCGATGACGCATGTAACGACCTTTTTTACCAGGGAAAGCTTCTGTCGCTCATGGCGTGGGTCAAGCAGATTCCGGAGTGCGTGCTCAATGAATACCCGACGACTCAGCTCATTCGCGCCTGGAACTTGACGCTCGAATGGCGATTCGACGAGGCCGGATGCGTTCTGAACTCGGTACTCAAATGCATTCGCGAGTCGGTCGAGAAAGACTCGCTCGCGCCTGAAGCTGCCACGCGGCTTTACCAGATTTACCAGCATCGAAAAATGATGCTTGCGCACTTTGCCGATGACATGCGCACTGTAGAACGAATGTGCTCTGACCTGCTCGTAGATTTCCCGGACGATGACCCCTATCTTCGCGGCAGCGTCGAGTTGTGTCTTCTTTGCGCACAGCGTGAGTTGTATCACCTCGACGCGGTCGATCGCCTCGACATGGCGGCCCGTAGTTTTTTCAAGCGCGCCAACAGCCAGTTCGTGCTCGTCTGGCATGAAAGCATATTGGGACCCGCCCTGATTCAACGCGGCGATGTTGCAAAAGCCGCGAGTGGATACCGATCTGCGATTGACATTGCACACGGCATCGCCGGGCATGCCAGCCCATTGGGTGCGATGCCCGCGGTCCTGCTTGCCGAACTGTTGATGGATTGTGGCGAATACGATGCCGCAAGGTCCCAATGGGATCAATATCTGCCGCTTTGCAACGAACTGGGCCTCGTCGACCATCTCATTGCCGCATATGTCGGACGTGCAAGACTGGCCTCGGTATACCAAGAAAACGAGACAGCCGAATCATTGTTGGCGCACGCTACACGATTTGCCTCGGCGAAATCCTTCGACCGTCTTTTCTGGAACGCGACGGCAGAAAGAATCAGGCGGGCAGTACAAAGCAATGATGTCGATAGCGCGCAGCGGATCGCCAATGAAGCAAAACTTCCTCGCGATGCAACATCTCTCTACCCCTCAGATCAAACAACGACGAAAACCGAGGCGATGGCTATCGCCTGGATCAGGCTGGCTTTGGCGCGAGGCTTTGCAAAGGAGGCCGAGGCACTGGCAAAGCGGTGGATCGCATTCGCGCTGCCCCGTTCCTGCCTGCGTACCGAGATTCGCATGCGCATTCTGGTTGCTGCGTCGAAGCTGGCCTCTGCGGATACGCGTGGAGCGAAGAGAGCATTGATCGACGCACTTGCGCATGCGGCGCAACGGAAAATTGTCCTGCCGTTCCTCGAAGAAGGTGATGCAGTCAAGCAGGCGCTCGCCGCGATCTTTAACATCCCGGAAAATATTCAGTCCGACGTCGAGTTTTCTGGCGCACTTCTGCAGGCTTATGCAGCAGGACCGGAGAGCGTCTTGCTGCGTCCAGGTGCAGCGGCACAACAGGCAGCCGCTCTACCACCGACAACTGAGGGGCGGCTGTCACAACGGGAGATCAGTATTCTTGAATTCGTCTCGCAAGGTTTGCAAAACAAGGAGATCGCAGACCGGCTCGGCCTGGCCGAAGGGTCAGTCAAATGGTACATGCAGCAGATCTACGCAAAACTTGGCGTCAGACGGCGATTGAATGCGTATCAGAGGGCGAAAGCGTTAGGTTTAATCCGATAGTTCTCGGTGCCCTGCCCACAAAATGACGAATAGGTCCAACGCCTCCCCGTCTTCAGTAGCACCGGGCTGTAGAGTCCGGGGGTAATGCAACTCGTTCTCCGCCAGCTTCCTGGCGCAGGATGCACACGTTCCAGCCAGCCCTTTGCCGAACTGCTGTTCGTGCAGAACGTGTCGATGTTCAAGTCGTACATCGCGCAGCCGAACGGTGTAGCGCGATTGCCAGTCTTGCCCAGTCTCGAGACGCGGAGCACGCTGGCCTTGTGGCTGTAGAACGCACCGGGCTTACCGACTGGTCGTCGGTGCCGTTGCCTGATCCACCTCGCGCGACGCCTCGCCGAGGCGATCCCGTTCACGCAATTGCTGCTCGGCGCCCAGACGTTCATCCAGTGGCAGTGGCTGAACGCCGAGCCAGGCACACCGCTTCTTGCCAACAGATCGCTGGTGGGACATCGCGCAATCAGATGTGCAATCAGGACTGTGTGAATCTCGCTCTTCAGTCGCGTGCGTTGCCGAACCAGGTGTGAGCGGCGCGAGATTTGCGGTGCAACGCCAGCATGCGGTCGTCTGGCATCCCCACCCCCGGCAGAAAGCCGCTCGCATATAACTGCGCCCGCGCGGCTGGCATCGATCTTGTCCGTCTTGACGCGCGTATCGGTACGGTCGGCATCAGCAAGAGATCGCACGGGCGGAAAGCTTTATGAAATGAAGTCACCTGCGCTCGCCACCTCGCTCTCGCGCGAGCATAAATTTAGAAATACTTATCAGGTTACCTTATTCGATGACCGCTGCACTCCCCTGATTACGCTCAAGCCAACCTAACGTAGTGGCGTAGATAACACCGTCATATCAACCAGTTACATCGACTCATCGCATCGTGAAATGTGAGGCGCAACCTTTTTGGATCATTCCCGCCCCCTTCTTCCAAGTGCGATCTTTTTTGTATGCCGACAGTTGCCTTCGAGAAAGCGCCGCATCCGCACCGTTCGCCGAAAGTGACCCCCATAACGCCATATGATTGTATTTTCACATTTAATGTGATTTTATTGTCACATCTTGCACACCGCCGCCGACCACGCGCGCGGCGCACCCCATACCAAGGAAGAGACGCAGATGGAGACAATCGCCGTCATCGGCAGCAACATGGTCGACCTCGTGACCTATGTCGCCCGCATGCCCGCCCGGGGCGAAACGCTCGAAGCTCCGAATTTCGAGCTTGGCTGCGGCGGCAAGGGGGCGAACCAGGCCGTCGCGGCCGCCCGCCTCGGCGCGCGCGTCGTGATGGTCACGAAGGTCGGCGACGACGTCTTCGCCGACAACACGATCCGCAACTTCGAGCGCGAGGGCATCGACACTACGCACGTGCGCAAGGTCGCCGGCGTGCCGAGCGGCGTCGCGCCGATCTTCGTCGAACCCGATTCGAGCAACAGCATCCTGATCGTCAAGGGCGCGAACCGCCACCTGACCCCGGCCGACATCGACGCGGCCGCGCCGCAGCTCGCCGAATGCGCGCTGATCGTGCTGCAGCTCGAGATCGAACTCGACACCGTCTACCACGCGATCGACTTCGGCGCGCGGCACGGCATCCCGGTGCTGCTGAACCCCGCGCCCGCGGTGGCCGACCTCGATTTCGAGCGGATCCGCTCCGTCGAATTCTTCGTGCCGAACGAAACCGAGCTCGCGATCGTGTCGGGCATGCCGGTCGATTCGCGCGACACCGCGGCGCGCGCCGCCGAAGCGCTGGTCGCGCGCGGGCTGAAGCACGTGCTCGTCACGCTCGGCAGCAACGGTTCGCTGCTGGTCTCGCGCGACGGCGTGCGGCACGTGCCGGGCGTACCGGTCGATGCGCGCGACACGACGGGCGCGGGCGATGCGTACATCGGCTGCTTCGCGCGCTGCTACGCCGCGTCGCGCGACGCGATCGACGCGATGCGCTACGCGTCCGCGTACGCCGCGCATTCCGTCACGGGCCTCGGCACGCAGAAGTCGTACGCCGACACCGCGACGTTCGAACGCTTCCTCCGCGACGCCGGCATGTAAACGGCGCCTTCATCGACGAGACAATTGGGAAGGAGACACCCATGGGCCGAGCCAGAATCGAACACACACCCGACGGCTATTACCTGAACCGCACGCCGCTCTTCGCATTCACGCTGCTGTGCTGCCTGTTCGCGCTGTGGGGCACCGCCGCGAACCTGAACGACGTGCTGATCGCGCAGTTCAAGAAGTCGTTCTTCCTGTCCGATTTCGAATCGGCGTTCGTGCAGTCCGCGTTCTATCTCGGCTACTTCTTCCTCGCGATTCCGGCCGCGACCGTCGTGAAGAAGTTCAGCTACAAGACGACGATCCTCGTCGGCCTGCTGCTCTACACGACCGGCTGCCTGCTGTTCTTCCCGGCTGCGTCGATGGCGAAGTACGGGATGTTCCTCGTCGCGCTGTTCGTGATCGCGGCAGGCCTGTCGTTCCTCGAAACCGCGTCGAACTCGTATTCGACGCTGATGGGCCCGCGCGAGACCAGCACGCGGCGGCTGAACATCTCGCAGACGTTCTATCCGTTCGGCGCGATGGCCGGCGTATACATGGGCAGCTTCCTGATCTTCAAGGAAGGCGACGCGTCGCATGCGCAGCTCGCCGCGATGTCGGCCGCCGACGCCCACGTGCACCAGCTCGCGATGATCCAGGCCACGCTCGAGCCGTACAAATGGCTGATCGTCGTGCTCGTCGCCGTGTTCATCGTGTTTGCGCTCACGCCCTACCCGGCCTGCAAGGGCAACGGCCCCAGCGTGGCCACGCACCGGATCGACGCGCGCGGCACGCTGGCGCGCCTGTTCGGCAACCGGCGCTTCGTCGCGGGGATCGTCGCGCAGTTCCTGTATGTCGGCGCGCAGGTCGGCGTGTGGAGCTTCACGATCCGGCTCGCGATGCAGATCGGCGGCCTCACCGAGCGCGGCGCATCGCACTACCTGCTCGCGACGTTCTTCGCGTTCTTCGTCGGCAAGCTGGTCGCCACGCTCGTGATGAAGCGCGTCGGCCCGGCCAAGGTGCTGATCGTCTACGGCATCCTGTGCATCGTGCTGCTTGCCTACACGATCAGCGTGCACAACATCACCGCCGTCTATGCGGCCGTGGGCGTGAGCGTGTTCCTCGGCCCGTGCTGGCCGACGATCTACGGCCTCACGATCGACGGGCTCGGCAAGGACACCGAGTACGGCGGCTCGATCCTCGTGATGAGCATCGTCGGCGGCGCGGTCGTGCCGCTGATCCAGGGGCTGATCTCCGATCACACGGGCGGCAACATGCAGCTCGCGTTCGTCGTGCCGCTCGCGTGCTTCGTCGTGATCGTCTATTACGGCTTCTACTGCCTGCGCCACCTGCCGGCCGCGACTCCCGACGCAGCCGCCGACGGCAGCTCGTCCGCGCGCTACGCCGCCACGCGCAACACGTCGGGAGCGTAAGCATGCGAGGCGAAATCGACCTGCGGCGCGACGACTTCCGCGACACGCCGCGCACGCTGTACCGCACCGACGGCCTGACCGTCACCGCATTCGCGTATCCGTCCGGCGTCGAAGCGCTGAAGCTCGAGAACCGTCGCGGCCACATCGTCGTGCTGCCGTATCTCGGCCAGATGATCTGGGCCGCCGCGTTCGACGGCCGCGACCTGACGATGAAGCACATGTTCCGGCAGCCGAAGCGGGCGGCATCGATCATCGATACCTACGGCTGCTTCATGTTCCACAGCGGGCTGCTGCGCAACGGCTGCCCGGGGCCGGACGACACGCATGCGCTGCACGGCGAGATGCCGTGCGCGCCGATGGATCGCGCGAGCCTGGTCGTCGGCGCGGATGCGCGCGGCGCGTTCGTCGAAGTGACCGGCGAATATGAATATGTGCAGGGTTTCGGCAGCCACTATGTGGCGCGCCCGTCGGTGCGGCTCGCCGAGCACGCCGCGCAGATGACGATCGCGATGGACGTGACGAACCTCGCCGGCACGTCGATGGACCTGATGTACATGGCCCACCTGAACTACGCGTACGTGCCGGGCGGCCGTTTCGTGCAGTCGCTGCCGCGCGGCGGGTTGCGGCTGCGCGACAGCGTGCCCGCGCACGTGAAGCCGACCGCCGCATGGCGCGACTACACGGCCACGCTCGCGCGCGAACCGGAACGGCTTCATACGCTCGATGCGCCCACGCTGTACGACCCGGAGATCGTGTTCTTCATGAACGACGTGGCAACGGATGCAAGCGGCGTCGCGCATTTCCTGCTCGAACACCCGGACGGCGGCGCCTTCCACACCGCCTACCGCCCCGAGCACTTCCCCCACGCGACGCGCTGGATCCTGCACAACGCGGACCAGCAGGTCGCCGCGTTCGCGCTGCCGTCGACCTGCGAGCCGGAAGGGTATGAAGCCGAACGCCGCAAGGGCCATGTCGCGGCACTCGCGCCAGGCGCGACGCGCCGCTTCGAAGTCGTCACCGGCTACCTGAGCGCGGCGGAAGCACGCAATGCGTGAAGCGATGCGCGGCCGCGCGGCGTCAGGTCACGAGCGCGATCCCGTGTTCGCGGATCGTCGTTTCGTAGCGGCGGCTCAGTTGCCCGTCCGAGATCACGTAGTTGAAGTCGGTCAGCTCGGCGAAATAGGCCGCGCGCACTTCGTCGAACTTCGTGTGGTCGACGAGCAGGAAGCGGTTCTGCGCGCGCTCCATCACCTTCTTTTTCGCGTCGACTTCGTGGAAGTTGAAGCAGGTCACGCCGCAGCGGTCGCTCACGCCGGCCGCGGAGATGAACGCCTTCGACACGCGCACCGTGTCGAGGATGCCCGTCTCGGCCACCGACTCGAACACCATGTTCTTGCGGTGGTATGCACCGCCGCACAGGATCACGCTGCAGTGCGGCTTCTGCTGCAGCTTCGCGAATACGTTCAGCGAATTGCAGACCGCAGTGAATTCGAGGTCGTCCGGGATGAAGTCGACGACGAACGGCGTGGTCGAGCCGCAGTCGACGAAGATCGTGTCGCCGGTCGTCACGAACTGCGCGGCCAGCTTGCCGATGCGGCGCTTCTCCTCGGTCTGCCGGTCGTTCTCGGTGCTGACCACGTACTCGCCGATGTCGCTGCGTTGCGCGGCGAAGTGGCGCGTCACGTAGCCGCCGATCAGGCTCAAGCCGTGCGGGTTGTCCGCGAGATCGCGGCGGATCGTCATTTCGGATACGCCGAACAGCTCGGCGACTTCCCTCAGATGAATCGCGTTCTGCCCTTGCAGCACGTTCATCAGTGTCTTGATCCGTTCGCCTTTCTTCGTTTCCATGCCAGTATCCTGCGTGCCCGTCGCATCCGTCGCTTGTGGTGCCGGGCGCGCGGGCCCGGCCGGAATGTCGTATTTGTAACAAACCGATGTGAAAACATCAACTTTACGTGTGCCCTTCCGGCACGCGATCCGTGGAGTCCTGAAACATGCCGCTTTCCAACGCCCAACTCGCTCAAACCATCGATCACACGCTGCTCGCGCCCGACGCGAGCGACGCGCAGATCCGCGAACTCTGTCGCCAGGCGGCCGAGCATCGCTTTTACTCGGTCTGCGTGAATTCGGCGAACGTGCCGCTCGCCGCGCGCGAGCTGGCCGATACCGGCGTGCTCGTGTGCGCGGTGGTCGGTTTTCCGCTCGGCGCCGGGCTGTCGGCCGCGAAGGCATTTGAAGCCACCGCCGCGATCGCGGCGGGCGCCGGCGAGATCGACATGGTGATCAACATCGGCGCGCTGAAGAGCGGCCGCGCCGACGACGTGAAGGCCGATATCGAAGCCGTGCACCGTGCATGCGGCGCGGTGCCGCTCAAGGTGATTCTAGAAACGGGGCTGCTGACTGACGACGAGAAAGTGCGCGTGTGCGAGATGTGCCGCGATCTCGGCGTCGCGTTCGTGAAGACGTCGACCGGGTTCGGCCACGGCGGCGCGACGCTCGCGGATGTCGCGCTGATGCGCCGCACGGTCGGCCCCGTGCTCGGCGTGAAAGCCTCGGGCGGCGTACGCGACCGCGCGGCCGCGCTCGCGATGATCGAGGCCGGCGCGACGCGGCTCGGCACGAGTTCGGGGGTGGCGATCGTGACCGATCAGGGTGGCAGCGAGTCGGCGTATTGACGGGCGCCTCAAGCCGCCCCTACCCGGCACGACGTCACGTCCGGCAGCAACGGCAGCGTGAACATCTCGACGCTGAATACGCTCATCCGGGACACGTCGGATTTCGTACGCCGATGGCTGGATGACGGCTGCAGATCCGTGCTGTCGGTGGACCCGGCACGCTCGCCCGAAAGAACACAACCCGCGAAGGCTGTGAAGCCCTCGCGGTTTTTTTGCATTCGACAGTACCGGGTCAACCGCAAGCCGGAAGCCTTCGTGCATCGCCGACCGGCTCGCTCTTTCTGACGGACCGCAAGCCCCTCAAGCAGAACGGATGCCCATCGTCACGCAAGCATCGACGAACGGCGGACGTCCATCCCGCTCCGCTCACCGGTCCGGCACGGCTTCGGCGTGGACGCGCCGGTTCTCCACTTCAGCGCGCATCGCTTGCGCACGGGCGGCCAGATGCAGACGCAGCGCCTCCGCTCGATCCGCATGGGCGCGGGCGAGAAGTTGATCGCAATCGACCGGGCCCGTGGCCGGCAAACCCAGGCGCTCATACTGCTCGTCCGGTGCATGGCTGGCGCGCATCAGGTCGCGTGCAAGCGTCGCCATGCGATGCTCGACGGCGTCGTCGAACAGCGGGTGCGCTTGCCCAGGATCCTCGAGAAGATCGAATAGCAGCGTACCGGCACGGTACGAGTATCCAATGGGCTGGCTGACGATCTTCATCATGCTCACGCCTTGCGAAAACGGGAACGGCCCCGCCAGCTCGATATCCTGCAGTTCTTCGACACTGAACATCTCGCGCATGTGCGTGGGCATCAACGTATATTCATACAGCGGCGCATTGCGGTCCGGATCGGGCCCGGAGCGCATGTACACATAACGCCCGTCCGTCACGTTGACATGTTCGCCATGCATGCCGAATAGTGCTGCTTCCCGGACCGGAAGATCCTCGTCGATGGTTTTCCCGAGCGCCACGCCCTGCATGCGCGGTGTCGCCTGCAAGCCGAAGAAATCGAGGAGCGTCGGTGCGATGTCGATCATCTGCACGAGAGACTGGCGCCGAACGCCCGCACGACCGGAGCGGGGGTCCCAGATGAACAGCGGCGTATGCGCAAGCTCGTCGAACCAGGGTTGCGCCGTCTTGGCCCACCAGCCGTGTTCTCCCAGCATGTAGCCATGGTCCGTACACACGATGAGCATCGTGTCCCGCCACAGATTCAGTTCATCCATCAGGTCGAGAACCCGGCCCAGCGAGTGATCGCACATGGAAACGAGCGCGGCATATTCAGCTCGTGCATGCCGGATGTCCTCGTCGGTCTCGTTGTCGGAAACAGGACCGTATGGCGGCCAGTCGAAATGCGCGTCCGTATTCTTTCGAGGATAAAGATCGCGATACTTCGGATAACTGGTGAAGGGTTCATGGGGATCGAAAGTCTCGATCTGAAGCAACCACGACTCCGCATCGTGATTTTCCCGGATGAACGCCTCGCCTGCGTCGAAAGTCAGCGTTTGCGGATGGAGATCTTCGGTCGGGTAGTACTGGCGGTTGACGAAGTCCTGCCGCGCGGCCTTTTCGTTCAGCGCGCCCTTGAGCCGCGTCGGCATCGGCGGCCGCCGGATTTGCCCCTTCCACGGGTCGCCCTCCTGCCCGCGGAAGAATTCCCAGCTACTGTACCGCGTATGATAGGTCGCGCCGCCATCTTCCCAGTAGTGCGGATGATCGCTGGCCAGATGCGTATGGATGCCCTTGCGTCGAAGCATGTCCGGCATCGAATCGTCGAACGGTTCGAGCGGCCCCCAGCTTCGATGCAGGAAGTTGTAGCGCCCGGTATGCAACTCCCTGCGGGCCGGGATACACGCCATGCTGCCGACATAGCAATTGTCGAACGTCGCACTCCGCTCGGCGAGTCGCTGGAAATTCGGCGCCTTTACCCATGCATTGCCGTATGGCGGAAGCATGTGCCGATTGAGGCTGTCGTACATCACAAGAATCGCTTTCATGATTCGCTCATTTCACTCCAGGATTAACGCTCATTCCTTGTACGTTCGGCGCGTCAGTTTCGTGCACGGATGCGAAGCTGGTTGTGCACCTCGCCGACACCCGGCACGCGCTGCGCGGTACCGATCGCCAGCGCGACCTGTTCCGCGTCCATCACATCGCCGGAGAGCGTGACGACGCCCCCACGCACGAAGATCAGCAAGCGGCTCGCATCCAGCCGCTTCGTTCGCCCGAGCGCGCGCGCAACGCGCTTTCTCAACTGGCGATCCGCCGCCTTCTGCGCCTTGGTCGGCGCCGCCGCTGGCATTGAAGAAGGCGCCGGCTCCGCTTGCTGCTCCTGCGCTGCCGCGGTCGCGGCCACCAGCGTCAGCACCGTGGCCACAACCGCCCGGCACATCGTCATTCGAACCTGCATACATCCTCCCCAAAGTATCGATGTGCCGGCCATGCCGCGTCTCGGCGCCCGGCCGCACATCGCATGTGTGCCTAGAATTGCGTGATCATCCCGATCGAAACACCGGTCACCGCGCGGCCGTCCGGACGAAGATTCAACGCCGACACGTTTGCGGGGTCTTTCTTGTACGCACCGGAAAACCCGTTCCGGTCGAATTCGACATAGAGTTCGGAGCGCTTCGAAAGAAAGTATTCGACCATCGCGTACGTCGTCATCTTCCGGCCGTCGGCGCCGGCGACGTTTTTCAGATTGCTGGCGATGTCGTAATAGGTCGCACCCGTAAACTGCAGCGTGGGCGTTACCCGATAGACGAGCCCGACCGACGGAATATGATCGCGCCGCTCCGCCCCGGCCGCGGTCGCCGCGGAAACCGTCAGCGCGCTATAGCTCAAATACATCCGGGTCGGCCCGAGTTGCCATGTCGCGCCGCCCATTGCCGTCTCCGCCCGCTGCGAGGCACTGGCGTTGTAGGACTTCTGATACGCGGCGGCGAGCAGCAACGTCCGAAACTGGTAGCTGGTCCCGACGGCAAAGTTGGTGCCGGCGAGCGTGCTGCCGGCCACACCACCCGGCGAATAGCTCGCACGCAGCGTGAATCCTCCGATACGCCCAACGTACTTGATCGTATTGTTGAACCGCGCGTCCAGCGTGAAGAAATTGCCGCCCCAGACAATGCCCGGCACGGTGGCAAGCGATGGGCCATTGGCCTCGTTCGGATCGAGCTGAACGCCGATATCTTCCGCAGCGTTGAGTTGACGACCCAGCATCAACCGGCCGAATCCGCCCTCGAGCCCGACATACGCGCGCTGGGAAAACAGCGTACTTGACGATTTCATGCCGCCCGTACCGCTCACGAATCCGCTCTGCAACATGAAGATCGCACGCCATCCCGCGCCCAGGTCCTCCGCGCCGCGGATACCGAACGAGTTGCCCGAAATCGAATTGCTGTCGAACCCGATCTGATGCCCGCCCTTCACCCCATCGGTCCAGCGCACCCCGCCTCCCATCGTTCCGAACAGCGTCACGCTCGACTGCGCGTACGTCCCGCCCGAGATCACCATGGCGATCACCGCTACAGCTTGTTTCCGCACACTCTCCTCCATTTAATAATTAGTTATGTTAAATAATTATCATGAAATCCCACTCGGAAAACTGCGTGGCCAATGCCGCCGCCGGCCTGAACAGCGGGTCGCGCGGGTGTCGGCTTCGACACCCCCGCGACTCGGCGCCGTCAACGCTCCTGCTGTTCGCGCCACTCTCCGGGGCGCGGCAAATCGACGACCGGGAATCGGGTTCCCTTGCCGGCTGGCAGAACATCCGCGGTCTCGACTTGCCATCTCAACAACGACGCGAGCATGGCGGCTTCGATCTCCGCGTATTCCGGCAGGCCGGCCAGATTCGTCGTCTCGTTCGGATCGGTCGTTCGTCGATACAATTCCGGCGCCTCGTACAATCGCCACACGTAAGTCCACTCAAGCGTGCGAACGACTGCCACCTTGCCGACCGACTCGGGATGTTCCTTCTGCTGCACACCCTTGATGTCGTACGGGAAACCGGCATTCTCGAAATGATCGGCTTCGCTGACGAGAAAGCCCCCCTCGCTGAACACCTTCTCTCGATGCGCCGCGCCCGTCTCGCGAAGGCACCGTGCGAAGCTGCGCCCGTAGTGCGCGTGCGTGGCCTGGAGACCGGCCAGATCCAGCAAGGTCGGAAACACGTCGATCAGTTCGACCAGCGCGTCGGAAGTCGTGCCCGCCACGCCCGGCGCCGAGCCGCCCGACACGATCAACGGGTTTCTCAGCAGGCAGTCGTGCACACCGGATGGCCATTTTTCGGCGAGGCCGAAATCGCCGAGATATTCGCCATGATCGGAGAAGAAGGTGGTGATCAGCCGTTCCGGCTCCGTCGCCTGCCCGGCCGCCTTCATGATTCGCCCGACGTGATGGTCGAGTCTCGACACCATCCCGTAATACACGGCACGCAGCTCCCGCCACTGCGCGTCGGTCATGCGATCCCAGCCGTGCGCTTTCGCCAGCGCGTCGACGTAGGCCGGCATGCGTCCGGTTCCGCCGACGCGTTCCGGCACCGCCTCGCGGTCATACATCGAGAACCACGGCTCCTCCGCTTCGAACGGAGGGTGCGGGGCAAAAAGCGGGACATACAGCACCCACGGTTCGCGCGGCGCATGCTTGAGCCAGTGCTCCGCGGTGCGGACCACCACTTCGTCATATTCGGCATTCGCCTGATCCTGCGAGCGCTGCCCGCGATAGAAGGCGCGCACCATCGGGTCGTCCGGATCGCCCTGCGTCTTGCTGCGCAGAAATTCCGCGGCGCTGCGCCGCGTTTCCTCAGGCAGGAAGCCGTGCTCATGCATCGACAACTCGGTCGCGCCGGCGGCAAACGAGTCGCCACGGCCACCTGCCATGGCGACGTGGTAGCCGTTTTCCTTGAAGACGCGCAGGAAATTGGGTTCATGCGGCCCGAGCAAGTGGCCGAGCGTCCGATGACCGGCCACATGCGGATACCGGCCCGACAGGAACGACACGCGCGACGGCGAACAGACGCTGTGCTGCCCGAACGCCTGCGTAAAGGCCACCCCGTCGGCCGCAAGCCGATCCAGATTCGGCGTCAGGACGGAGGTTGACGGATGCACCGCATGCACGCAGTCAGCACGCAGCTGATCCGCGACAATCACGATGAAATTGGGCTGCTTGGTCATTTCATATCCGAAAGTGAAGAGACATTCGAGGTCAACGAACCGCCTTGACAAAGATGATGACGAGCGCACCGAGCGCCGTCGCACAACTCGCCGTCACGAACAACGTGTCGTAACGGATCGCACCTCCCGGTAGCGTCAGCCACGTCACGAGAAGCGACAGGACGAACTGCGGCAGCACGTTCGCGAGATGGAAGACGCCCATGTCCTTTGCCGCGGCATCGGGGTCCGGCAACACCTCGGTCACCAGCGCCAGATCGACGGCCAGATACGCGCCCTGCGCGACACCGATCCACACGATCACGTACAGCAGTTGCACGAGCGTCGTGCAAGCCAGCAACCCCAGTAGACCGAGCGCCATCCCCAGCCCCGCCACGAGGACGAAGATCTTCCGGCGACGCAAACGATCCGACACTCGCCCGATCAGCAACGCACTGACCGTCATGGCCGCCGTGGCGACCAGCAGGCACAGGAACATGGCACGAGGCGTTTCCTGTTGCGACAGGCCGATCCGGTCGCGCAAAAAGAACATCAGGTAGTGTTGCAGGCAGCTCACGCCGAACAGCACCAGGGCACGCGACAGCCACGCGACGGCAAAATCGGGATGCTTGACCGGATTCGTCCAGAAACAGGCCGCCAGCCGTTTCCATTGCAGCCGTTCAAGATGCCCCTCCTCGAGTCGCCGGTCGTTCGCAAATACGACAAAACACGCGATTGCGGTAAAGGCGAGCGCGCCTTGCACCATGGCGACGGACACGAGATCGGGCGCCAGTTGTCTGACGATCCACACGCCCAGCAGGATGCCGATCGGCGGCGTGAATCCGACGATCGACGAAAAAAATCCGAGCCGCTCGGGCGGCACCTGATCCGGAAGAATCGCATTGAGACCGCTCAAGGTCGCATTGAACGACAGCGCCATCAACGCCCATCCCAACGCAAGCTGCGCCGGCGACTGAGCCGTTGCCAGAATCGCCATCGCGCCCAGGCCAGCCACCGCGCCGCCGAAGATCCATGGCTTGCGCATGCCCCAACGGGCGCGCGTGTGATCGCTCAGCACACCGAAGATCGGTTGCGCGATCGAGCCGACAATGGCGCCGACGGCGATCGCCTGGGCCAGCACGGTCGCCTTGGCCATCGGCGCGATGCGCTCGGCGAGCATCGGCAGGATCATCATCGGATACGGTATCAACGCCAGCCAGACGCCGACGAAGGCCAGCGTCAGGGTAATGCCGAGATGTCCGCGGGATCGCCTGCCGGCCGCCGCAAGCACGAGTTCGTCCATAGTGTCTCCATTGCATCCGATTGGGCACAATCAAAAATATCCAATCGGATAAATTATTAATGCGGAGCGGCCACGTCAACCGCCTATGCCCGGTACGTGAACCCCCTTCCCGCTCCGAAACAGCGCCAGCAGATCCATCGTCATCGGCACCGCCGCCTGCTGCTTACCTGCCGAATTCACGATGCTCGAGCCGGACCGTCTCATCGACGACGTGATGCGCCGCCGAACGGGCGAGCGCAATCCGATAGTCCCCTTCCCGGATGCGCCACCGCCCCGATGTTTCGTCGAAACAACCGAGCAAACGCGGATCCGCGACCATGCTTACCCTGACCGACGCGCCGGCACGCAGCCAGACGCGCTCGAAACCGAGCAGGCGCATGCGCATCCCTTCGGCCGCATGGGTCAGATACAGCTGCGGAACATCGTCGCCGTCGCGCGGGCCGGTATTGGTGACGGTAAAGCTCGCCGTTACCGTGTCGCCACCGCTCACCGCGAAATCGCTGTACGCGAAATCCGTATAGCTCATTCCGTGACCGAACGCGAACATCGGCTGGTTGCCTCGCTGCGCGAACCAGCGGTATCCGACTTCGGCGCCTTCGTCATAACGCACCTGAATCGGCGTGCCGAGTTCCACATCCGCGCCGGGCAACCGCAGATGCGGTGTTTGATCGACGCTGACGGGGAACGTGACGGGCAGACGCCCCGAAGGGTTGACTTCCCCCGTCAACACTTCGGCAATCGCCTGTGCGCCGGCCTGCCCCGGGAACCAGGCCTGAACGATGGCGCGCACCTTGTCTCGCCACGGCATCGCGATCGGGTTGCCGGTCTGCAGCACGACGACGACATTCGGATTCACGCGCGCCACCGCATCGATCAGGTCATCCTGGCCATACGGCAACGTCATGTCCGGACAATCGAAGCGCTCCCCCTCGTGCCGGATCGCGTTCACGATCACGATTTCGGCCTTTGCAGCGAGCACCACCGCATCGGCAATGTGCGCACCGCTGTCGAAATCGATCGTGGTTCCGGGCAGGCGCGCTCGCAGTTCGGCAAGTGGCGACGGCCCGGAAAAACACATCGACGTCGCCCCGAGCAACGGGTGGCTTCTGAACGGCACTTCCGCCGCGTATCCGCCGCGCGGCCGGACTTGGCTCGAACCGGAACCCGACAGGACACCGACCTGTGCGAAACCGCCGATCAGCGCTATCCGTCTCGTGTTCCGCGCGAGCGGCAACATCGCATGACGGTTCTGCAACAAGACGATGCCTTTCCGGGCAATTTCCAGTGCCACGTCGTTATGTGCGTTCGCATCGATCGGCTCGGCGGCCGATTGCCGGTCGATGCCCACGGCAAAGTACGAACGCAACATGCGTTGCACCATCTCGCTGATCCGTTCCCGGGGAACCCGGCCTTCGTCGAAAGCGCGGCGCAACGGTTCATTGAACCATTCGCATTCGTCGAGCTGGGCGCCGGAATGCTGGTCCAGGCCCTTGAGCGCGAAATCCCAGCTGTTGACCGCGCGCCAGTCGGACATCACCCAGCCCTTGAAACCCATCGCGTCCTTGACGGTGTCCTGCAGGATCCGCTTGTTACCGCACGCATATTCGCCGTTGACGAGATTGTATGCAGCCATCAACGCGCCGGGCCGGCCATCCTCGATCGCGATCTGGAACGCGAGCAGATCGCTTTCCCGATGCGCGGCCGGATCGATGATCGCATCCAGAAAGAACTTGTTGGTTTCGCTCGCATTGAGCGATACGTGCTTCACCAACGCGATGACCCCTTCGGCCTGCGTACCGGACACCAGGCCGGCACCGAGCTTGCCCGACAGGAGCGGATCTTCCGACACGTATTCGAAGTTCCTGCCGTTGCGCACCTCGCGCACCAGGTTGATGCCGCCGCCGAGCGCGACGTTGAAGCCGCGTTCGCGCATTTCCTTGCCGATCAGCGACCCCGCCGCCCGCGCCAGCGCCGGATCGAACGTGGCGCCGAGCGCAAGGCCCGCCGGCAGCGCAGTGGCCATGTCGTTCGCATCATGGGTCGCCCGCACGCCAAGGCTGGTATCGGCAAGCAACAGCGGCGGAATGCCCAGCCGCGGAACGCCATGGACATACCCGGCGATGGCGGGAACGTGCGCCGGCACACGCGGTTCGCGCGCGTTCGTGCCGAAGAGACGCACCATCAGGCTGTACAACATCGAGAACCGTTCGTCGTCCGTCATGCGGGCTTCGACTTCACGGGCGCGTTCGTCAGGATCGGCAATCGCCGCCATGGGCGAGGGCAAAGAGGATTGAAGCACCGCATTCGAGGATCCGATGCCGGCGTCACGGTCGATGAGCGTCATGAGGGTTCGTTTCATTCAATAACTATCCGAGTGGATAATTTATAGATACGCCCACGCCGCCGTCAAGCGCAATGCGTATCCATTGACCCTAGGGCTTTCCCCGACGCCCATCGAAGGCATTGCCGATCGGGACCGGCGGCGCGCGCCGCCATGCATGCGGGCCCGCCATGGCGTTGCGAACCATTCGGACGAAATGGCACAATCCGGATGACTCGATTCAGGAAACGTTGCGATGCAGATGGTCAGACAGGCTCAGCAGGAACGAAGCGAGCAGACGCGGGCAGAGATCCTGAGCATTGCGCTCGAGCAGTTTTCGACCCACGGCTTCGATGCGGTGAGCGTGCGCGATATCGCCGACACGGCCGGCGTCAATCACGCGATGATTCGCTACTACTTCGGCAGCAAGGAGAATCTGTGGCGGGAAAGCGTGACCTACCTCTTCGACCGCTTCATGGAAAAGGCGAAGCCGCCCGGGGCGGATGTGGAGCGGATCTCCGTCGACGTCGTGAAGGAATACATCCGGAACTACGTCCGGTATTGCGCGAAGTATCCGGAACACGCACGCCTGATGATGCAGGAAGCCAATCGCGACTCCGAACGATTGAAGTGGATGGCCCAGACGTTCATTCGCCCACGCCACGACCTCACCATTCCGCTGATCGAACAGGTGAGCGCGCAAACGAAGGGGCTCGAAAAGATCGATCCCGTCACGCTCCTGTACATGATCACCGCGATCGCGCAGATCCCGTATCTGCTGACCGCCGAAATCAAATACGCGCACGGCGTCAACGCGATGCGGGAAAAGGCCGTGGAAGCCCATTGCGAAGCCGTGCTGGCGTTCATCTTTCGCTGATGGCCGTGCACCACGCCCGACGGCAGGCCGTCGGGCGCGGCCTTACTTCGGCGCCGGATCGTAAGCCACGCGAAACCCCGTGTGCCCGGCGGAAGTATCGCTGGGCCGCCCTGTGCGGGCCGCGATCCGATAGCGATAGCAATAGCTTCGATGGCACAGGTATGAGCCGCCTTTCAGCGTGTGCTCCCGATCCGAAACCGCCTGTCGATCCCTCGCCTTTCCGGCGCTCGACAACGACCTGACGCGAAACGGATCCGCGCACCACTCCCAGACGTTGCCGCTGCAGTTGTAGAGGCCCGCCGGATTCGGCGCAAACGCATCGACCCGCACCGTTCCAAAGGATCGGTCGCCGCCGCTATACCGATCGGGAAAACGGCCTTGCCAGATGTTGCAGTAGATCGCGTCTTCCGTCGGCTCCTCGTCTCCCCAGGGAAAACGCCGGGCACCGGGGCCGCCTCGCGCCGCGTGCTCCCATTCGGCCTCGGTCGGCAAGCGCCCGCCGCACCAGCTGGCATACGCGGCCGCGTCGTTCCAGGAAACATGAATGACCGGATGCATGCCGCGCCCGTCAAGCGACGAGGACGGCCCTTCCGGCGCAGCCCAGAACGCCCCCGGCACCGACCGCCACCAGGGCACGTGCGCCGGCGCCTCGGCCACGCAGTCCGGTTCGAGAAAGGCGTCGAACACGTAGCTCCATCCGAATCGCTCGGCATCCGTCCGGTATCCGGTCGCCGAGACGAACTCCGCGAATCGCTCGTTCGTCACGGCATGCCGTTCGATCCCGAACGGCCTCAGATGCACCTTCCGACGCGGCCCCTCGCCATCCGCCTTGATGACCGGCGCAGCGGTGCCCACCCAGCTGGCCCCGCCGTCGAACCAGGCGACGTTTTCTCCGCACGCACGCACATTCGCCGGCGCGGCATGCACAAGCCGCTCGGGCTCGGACACCGGGGCCGCAACACCTTCACATGAATTTTCACGTCGAGGCGCGCAACACGTGCGCGCGCCAGCGACCGGTCGATCCGATTCGCTCAAGTCCGTTCTCCTTCATCGGCTTCATTTATCCAATCGGATAAATATTCGCCGCGAGCGCGCCCGAGGTCAAGCTGACAAAAATCGAAGCGGCCTGCGGAAGAAGAAAATGGCCCGACGGCAATCGAATGCGACAACCCGTCAACCACGAGGCAATCTCGAGGCAAAATCCACGCCGCACACTTTCGACACCCATCGCCTTCAACAAGCGGCCGACCGTGCAGCGCGCGATCTTCACGTCATCGCACAGCAACTGATGCCAGACCTTGCGCACGCCGACTACGCCAAAGCGCTCGCCCCAGACCGACGTGATGAGGCCCTTCAGTGCAGCGCTTTGAAAGTACGTGACACGCTCTATTTGCGATGACCGAACGGCACCCGCGCAACGATCGTCGGCCAATGGTGCTTCGTCGCCCACGACGACTTGGGCATCGCTGCGTTCGTCGCGCAGGTCATCCACGATCTCTGACCGGCGCAGGCAGACACTGACAGTTCCGACAGGAGCGCCGCGACGCCTCTTCCGCCCGCTTCGCACCACCGGCACAATGCCGCTCATGCGCCCAGACAACGCCTTCGTTTACCCGTCCGCCGGCCCCGTCGGCCGCCTCGCCAACCGGCTCGTCGCGAACCGCCCGCTGCTGCGCACACGTCGCGCGCTGCTGTCGCGCCTGCCGTTCCTGCAGCTCGCGAGCGAGGTCGAGAACGTCGTGTACTGCACGTGGCTCGTCGATGTCGCCGCGGTCGCCCACCTCGTGCCGCGCGGCGTCACGCTCGCGAGCCGCGACGGCCGCACGCCGTTCACGATCCTCACCTATGCGCACCGCCATTTCGGCCCGCGTATCGCGGGCCCGCTGCGACGCGTGTTCCCGTCGCCGCTGCAAAGCAACTGGCGGCTTTACGTCGATGCGCTGCCGGGCGGCAGGCCGGCCGATCGCACGGTGCTGTTCGTGAAGAACGTGTTCGATCATCCGCTCTATGCGCTCGGCAGCCGGCTCTTCAGCGACGCGCTGCCGTCGCATCTCGGCGAATGCTTCACGCATGCCGTGCAGGATGGACGGTACCGAACGCGGCTGTCCGGCGGCAGAGGAAGCGCGCCCGATTTCCACTGCTCGGCGGCCCTGTCGGACGACTACACGCTACCCGCGGCGTTCGCACCGTTCTTCGAGAGCTGGCGCGACGCCATCGCTTACCTGTCGCTGCAGCACGCGGCCGTCGCGCATGTGGCGGACTGCGACGGCCTCGCCCATGCGTCGATCGACCTGCCGATCGACATCGATGCCGTCCGGCCGCTGAAGCCGGTCGAACCGGTCGGCGGCGGCGAGTTCCTCGCGCGCATCGGTGCGACCGGCGAACCGCTGTGCTTCGTCGTCCCCGATGTCGCGTTCAAGGTGTTGTCGGAACGGGTGTTGTAGCGCCGTGCTCACCCCGTGCGCGACGCGTGCGCGGGTTCGCTCCCGTCGCCCTCGTCCGCGAGCCGCCCCGCGTAATCCCGCACGAACTGTGCGGCGATCCGCCCCGACCGCGCACCGCGTTCCAGCGCCCACTGCAGCGCCGGTTCGCGCGCCGCCCGGATCTGCGCGGCATCGAACCCGGCCTCGCCGAGCCGGCTTTCGACGACGGCCAGATAATCGTCCTGCGTGAACCCGTAGAACGTCACCCAGATTCCGAAGCGCTCCGACAACGAAATCCGCTCCTCGACCGCGTCGCCCGGATGCAGTTCGCCGTTCTCCGCACGCGACACGTTCGCGTTGTCGCTCGCCTGCTCGGGCATCAGGTGACGGCGATTGGACGTCGCGTATACCAGCACGTTCGACAGGTCGCTCGCGACCGAGCCGTCGAGCACCGTCTTCAGTTCCTTGTAACCGGTCTCGCCCGCCTCGAACGACAGGTCGTCGCAGAACACGATGTACCGTTCGGGCCGCGCACGCACCAGCTCGACGATCGCCGGCAGATCGCCCAGCCGTTCCTTGCCAACCTCGATCAGCCGCAGCCCGTGCGGTGCAAACGCATGCAGGCACGCCTTCACGATCGACGACTTGCCGGTGCCGCGCGCGCCGGTCAACAGCACGTGATTCGCCGCGAACCCGCGCACGAACTGCCGCGTGTTCCGTTCGACGATCGCCACCTGACGGTCGACGTTGCGTAGCGCATCGAACGCGATAAGTGCGGGTGCCGCGATCGGTTCGAGCGGCGCGGTCCGCGTCCCGCCGTCGAAACCGCGCCAGCGGAACGCGACGGCGGCGTCGAAATCGACGGGCGCCGCCGGCTGGCCAGTGCCCGCCAGCGCTTCGAGCGCGGTGGCGATCCGTTCGAGCTGATGCGCGAGCTCCGGGCCGTCGACGGCTGCTCGCCCGCCCGGCAGCGCGGCCATCAGGTTCTGCATGTCGCGATCGCCGCTCATTGCCGCACTCCTTGCGATGCGCTCGCCTGCAACGGAAACCGCTGCGCGATCGCCACGCCGACGAGCGCCACGCCGCCGCCGATCAGGTGATACAGCCGCAGCGATTCGCCGAGCAGCACGATCGCGCCGCCGGCCGTCATCACCGGCAGCAGATTCATGAACATCGCGCAGCGGCTCGGGCCGAGCAGCCGCACACCCTGCATCCACAGATACGGCAGCACCACCGACGCCAGCACGCCGGCATACAGGATCAGCGGCACACTTGCGCGCGTCGGCCACGCCGCCTGCGCGGGCAAACGCAGCAGCATCGGCACCATGAAGACGAGCGCGGCGAGCGCCTGCACGTAGGTCGACTGCCACGCCGGCAGCGCACCGATGCGCCACCGCTTGAGCAGCACGCCGTACAGCGCATACGCGGCCGACGCGGCCAGCATCAGCAGGTCGCCCGCATGCACGCCGCGCGCGGCGATCGTCGTCGGATGCCCCTCGGCAATCAGGTAGACGACACCCGCGAGCGACAGCACCCCGCCGCCGACCATGCCGGCGCCAGGCGGATCGCCGAGCAGCAGCGAGCTGAGCGCCATCGTCATCAGCGGCACGAGCGCCGTGATGATCGCCATGTTGGTCGCGCTCGTCGTTTTCGCGGCCTCGTAGGACAGGCTCTGGAACAGCGCCATCGCAAGAAAGCCGAGCACCGCGAGCTGCGGCAGGTGCGCGACGAGCGCCGCGCGATTGCGCCACGCGGGACGCAACGTAAACACGCTCATCAGCGCGACGGCGAGCAGCAACCGGTAGAACGTGATTGCCGACGGGTCGATCGTCGACGCCGACAGCTTCGACACGACCACGTTGCCGGCCCACAGCGCGATCGCGCAGAAAGGAAACAGAAAAGGAGACTTGTTCATCGCATTTGACGGATTAATATCCTGACAGGGGTCTGGCGTGGATCGGAACGCCATCGTGCCCGCCCGCCCAACTGCCTGTCTCACGCCAAAATGTCACGACTTGTCGCCAATCGGACACTCGAGTCCACCCCGCCCGGCGCGCACCTGCGCTACGAATCGACGCCGATGCCCGTGTCGGCGATGGCGGCGACGTACGCGCACGGCACCTCGATCGCGCCGCACCGCCACCGCCGCGCGCAACTGCTCTATGCGATCGAGGGCGTGATGCACGTGCAGTCCGAAGGCGCGTCGTGGGTCGTGCCGCCGACGCGCGGCGTGTGGCTCGAAGCCGGGCTCGACCACACGGTGCAGATGAGCGGCGACGTGCAGATGCGCACCGTGTTCGTCGAGCCGGGCGCGGTCGAGCACCTGCCCGCGCGGAGCTGCGTCGTGGAAGTGCACCCGCTGCTGCGCGAGCTGATCCTCGCCGCGGTCGACGTGCCGCTCGACTACGCGCCGGGCTCGCGCCACGATCACCTGATGCACCTGCTGCTTGCCGAGGTGACGGTCGCGCCGCTGCTGCCGCTGTACCTGCCGTGGCCGCACGACGCGCGCCTGCGGACGATTTGCGACACGCTCGTCGCCGCGCCCGACGACACGCGCACGATCGCAGAATGGGGCGACCTGCTCGGCCTGTCGGTCCGTACGCTGCATCGCGCGTTCCAGCGCGAGACGGGGCTCAGCTTCCGCCGCTGGCGCGAACAGGCGCGGCTGCTGCTCGCGCTCAAGCGTCTCGCGCACGGCGAGAAGGTGCTGACCGTCGCGATGGATCACGGCTACAACAGCCAGAGCGCGTTTTCCGCGATGTTCAAGCGGCACTTCGGTGTGTCGCCGTCGGCGTTTTACACGTAGCGCGTGGTCGTGCGTGTAGTGAGCGTTAGAATCGCGCTCATGAACCCGGTCAGCCCGCACCGTTTGCCAGCGTCGCCGCACGACTCCCGTACCGTGAATACGCTCACGTGGGAACACGCGCAGATCGTCGATATCTGCGCCGTCCAGGCCGACTACGGCCATCTGCTCGTGTTGACGACGGACGGCTCGCTGCACGGCGTCGATCTCGATACGGAGCGCCACACCACGCTGTGTTCGGTCTCGTTACCGCCGCTCCCGCCGCCTACGGATCAGACCGCGTTCGGCACGCCCGCATATCGCCTCCACGCTTCGCCAGACGGCCAGCACGCGGCGATCGTGACCGACTACGGGCGGCACGGCCTCGTCTTGGACGTCACCACCGGCACGCCGACGATGCAACTCGACGGCGGCGACTACTACCCGCATACCGTCCCGTTCAGCGCATGCTTCCTTCGCCATCGCGGCCGCACGATCTTCGTGCACCGCACCGACTGGAACCGGCTCGATGCGGCCGACCCGGCCACCGGCGCATCGCTGACCGCGCGCGATATCGCGCCGTACACGAACGACGACCGGCCCGCGCACTACCTCGACTACTTCCACGGCCGGCTCGTGCCGAGCCCCGACAGCAGCCGGCTGTTCGATGACGGATGGGTCTGGCATCCCGTTTCGATCCCGCGCGCATGGTCGGTCGCCGCGTGGCTCGACGCCAATCCCTTCGAAAGCGAAGACGGCGCATCGGTGGTCAGGCTGACCCGGCGCGATGACTGGGACACACCGGCCTGCTGGATCGACAACCGACATATCGCGTACTGGGGGCTCGCCGATTGGGACGAGGATGAATTCGCCGAAGCCGGGCAAGGCGCCGGCGTGCGCATCCTCGATGTGACCGAAGATCGGCAATCGAACGACTGGCGCATCCCGATGGCGACCGAACCCGACCGGATCGGCGCCCTGTTCAGTGATGGCGCATCGCTATATGTCGCGACGCCCGACGGAACGACGATCTGGAGCATCGCCTCGGGTACGCCGCTCGGCGCGCTTCCGGGCTTCGTCGCTCAGCGGCACGACCCGGTACGCGGTTCGCTGATCGCATTCGATGCCGGCACGATCGCCGTCTACCGCTTGCCTGTACAGGCTGCGCGCACCGCGTAGCGCCCGCCCCTACCGCGCCGCAATCCCCACGATGAAAAACACGCACGCGGCGGCCGACGCCACCGTGCGCACGTGATTCCACATCGTCCAGTCGTGCACGTAGCGCGTCCACAGCGCCGCGCCGTGCGCGGTCGACGGATCCGCCGCGGCAAGCGCATCGTTGAGCGGCACGTTGACGGCCATCGTCACCGCGAACATGCCGAACACGTACAGCGCGCCGCCCGCGACCACCGCCATCGCGCCCGGCTGGTCGCGATCGAGCAGCGCAAGCACGACCAGTGCAAGCGCCATCAGCGTCGTGACGAGGAACAGCGGCATGAACGGCGAACGCACGATATCGACGTTGATCGCGTTCATCGCGGCCATACCGGCATGCGGCGCGATCCGTCCGAGCGACGTCATCACGAACGTCGAGAACGCGAAATACACGCCGGCCATCAGCCCGCAGCCGATGGCCGAACCCCACAACAATGCGGCGGTTGCGAACGCGATCATGATCGTGCGCTCCACACGCCGGTCGCGGCCGCCGCGCGCGCATAGTCGGCGAAATCGCGTGCCGGCCGCCCGAGCGTCTCTTCGATGCCGTGCGTCACCGCGCTGTTGCGCCCGTCGAGCACCACGCCGAACAGATCGTCGAGCAGCGCGACGACCGGCTCCGGCACGCCGACCTCGCGCAATCCGGCAACGAACGCAGCCGCCGGAATCTCGCGATAGACGACCGGCCGGCCAGCGGCTCGCGCGATTTCGCCGACCGCTTCGGCAAAAGTCAGCGCGCGCGGGCCCGTGACCTCGATCACGCGGTTCGCGACACGCGCATCGGTGAGTGCGGCCACCGCGACGTCCGCGATGTCGTCCGCATCGACGAACGGCTCGCGCACCGCACCGGCCGGCAACGCGACTTCGCCGGCCAGCACGCCGTCGATCAGGTAGCCCTCGGAGAAGTTCTGGTTGAACCAGCTCGCGCGCACCACGCCCCAGCCCACACCCGACGCCTGCAACGCGGCCTCGGCGGCCTGCGCGCGGGGCTCGCCGCGCCCGGACAGCAACACCACGCGCTCGACGCCGCTTTCCCGTGCAAGCCGTGCGAATGCGGCGACCGCTTCCACCGCGCCTTCAACGGCCAGGTCGGGTTGATAGGTCACGTATGCGGCCGACACGCCGTCGAGTGCGGCAGGCCACGTCGCGGGCGCCGTCCAGTCGAAGCGGACGGCCGACGTGCGCGACACGGGCCGGGTCGCGATGCCGCGCGCGCGCAGCCGTGCATCGACGCGGGCGCCCGTCTTGCCCGAACCGCCGACGATGAGGATGGGAAGTGCCGACATGTGTGTCTCCTTCAGTCTCGATCAAAAATGCGAGAATGTCTCGCGTTTCAAAAACACGATAGACTCTCGCATTTGAAAGATCAAGTTTTTCTGGAGGTGGTATGGGCCGGCAAAAATCGGGGCAGAACGACGAGCCCGAAATGGCGGCGGCGGACACGCCTGCGCGCGCGCGGCTCGTGCCGACGCAGCGGCGCAGCCGCGAGCGGTTCGAGCGGATTCTCGCGTGCGCGTCGGAAGTGATGATCGAGAAAGGCTGCGACGCGTTCCGGATGAGCGACATCGTCGAACGCACGGGGATCTCGTTCGGTTCGCTGTACCAGTACTTTCCGGACAAGGCGGCCGTGATCGGCACGCTCGCGGAGCGCTACAACGAGGCCGGGCACGATTGCGTGCGGCGCGATCTGGCTGCGATGAAGACGCTTGACGACCTGCATGACACGCTGTGCCGCATTACCGACAGCTATTACCGGATGTTCGTGGACGAACCGCTGATGCGTGATATCTGGCGAGCCACGCAGGCCGACCGCGCGCTGCAGGCACTCGATCGCGAGGACGGTGAATTCCTGGCCGGGTTGTTTGCGGATGCGTTGGGAGACGTGGCGCCCGGCACCCCGCATGCGCAACGGAGCGCATTCGCCGAGCTGATGATGATCCAGATCGCGGCGGCGGTGCGGCATGCGATCACACTGCCGCCGAAGGCGGCGCGACAGATCCTCGCGATGTTCAAGCGGGGGTTGCCGCGGGATCTGGCGGTGTTGGGTGCGTAGCCGCGGATCGGGTGGTTCAATTCAATGGCCTGTGTTATTCCACTAACCAGCCAACGTCACCTTCGATGAGGGTACCGCCATGGCTGGTGGTATCGCCCAGACGGGCAACCGGCTGGCCTTCGATGCTGCTGCCGGGTGAGCCGGTCTGGATGACCGCACCGCAACTGGTTTTATCGCCCACCCGCGCTACGGCACGTCCGTTGACGTCGAAGGACTGGGCACCGCTCGTGACCGTGCCCTCGCCATGGATTGGGCAGCTGTGACGATGACCGACTAGTACGACTGGTTTCATGTGAGACTCCTTTGGTTAAGGACGACACTGGCTGAATCAGCTTGGTCGCTATTCCGGGTGCTCACTCGCTAGCAAACGAAAGCCTGCAAAGATGCCTATGGCCAAGGCTGGCAGCGAGGACATGCCGGTTTCCATGGTGACGACAGTGACGACGAGGCCCCCGCAACTGATCACGACAAGGGCTCCTAGTACTTTCGCCAGTGGCGTACCCTGGAAATGACTTTGCTTGATCCGCGCCGCCGGGTGGTGCGCTCGCCAAGTGGCCATGGCAGGCCCGAGCGCCGCACGCAAGTCCTGGTAGCCCGGCGTCTTGCGATTTCCGAGCAGCACGAGTGTTGGTTTATCCCGGCGCGTGAGTCGGATGAGTCCGTCCAGGGTGTATCCCGTGATGCTGTCGAATGGAACCGTGCCGTACCGCGTGAAAACCAGCCCGTCGGGCTCGATGCGGACAAGGTCTTTGGCGGGTGGATACACCAGGCGGGACAGAATCAAGGGCGTGGCTATACAAACAACCGTCAATGCCGCGACGGCGAATAGTAGTGCTCCGGTCAAAGACGGGGATAGTGTCACCGCAAGCATGGCGAGCACCGGGGAAAAGAGCGCGATGAGCGGGGCAGCTTGGTGCCACCGGGTAAAGATCACCACATTGGGTGTTTCGTCGCCCCCTCTGGCAGTTGTTTCGGGGCTTGGGCTGTTCATGAGATGACGCTCCAGGTTTCAGGTAATGGACTGCTGGTTATTCCGCGACTACGGCCTGCAGTTCATGCGGCCATATACACAACCAATGCATGGCACAAGCCAAGCCTGCGAACTGTCCAACACTCATGCCGATACACCGTACGTGTGCAGGCTCAACGGACGAACTGAACGCGATGACAGGCAACGCGATCTTGCGATTGGGAAACCTACGACGCACATGGATACGCGAAGGGTTTCGCCACACAAGAGGTTCTCCGTCGAGGGTCCCAATGTCCATGGGACACGTTCGAAATTTCGTGGTGGTATGTTTCAACACACTGTCCAATGACAAGTGAACCTGTAGCAGTGCAAAAGTATGCACAGCGCATTGTGGAGTTTCCACTGTCAGACTGGACGTGGCATCACGCTAAGGTTGTTGAATCCGACCAGGCTGAATCTCGTCAAGTATTGGATGCCCTACCGCCGAGGGTCAGTCGCCTGTCGGCGGCCGAACCGACACTCAAAGGCGGGGCGCTCGGGCCTCGTGCATCGACGCGCACGTAGAAGACGCTGCGCCCGTCATTTGGGACTGGACGTCCGCGCATCAATCGTCTTTCCCGTCCCAAACACCGTCACACGCATCAATGAGTTCCTGCGGCCACTTCCGACGAGGAAGAATGCGGTCCAGACCCATGTAGATCAGATCGCCCAAGGTGATGATCCATAAAATGGGAGCGACGATGGGAAAGAGGAACGGTGCCAGCACGCGTTTCCACCAAGTGCGACTCTGAAACATCCTGAGTGGGTTCCAAAGGTAAACACACTCCCTAACACTGGCTGCTCGATAGCTGCAGATCGCAGAGGACGCAGGAAGCGCATCCATGCCTTCGCGCATGTAGAGGCGGATGTATTCCCACACCATCGCAGCACCGTAAATGCCGCGATTGAAAAATGCTTCATCGGCATCTTGCGTAGCAGTTATACCGATACGCTGCCGACCATTTGCATTAGGATCATCAGGGTCGTAATAGGGAAATACCAAGGTCAGCACGCCATCGTTAGCAGGCGCCCCTCCTGCTGCAAAGGTAGTGACGTCCTTGATGTAGGCTTCCAAATCGTCCCATGATTGGCCAATCGACCTTCCCCGAATGATGCATGTCACCCTAAGTGTTCTTCGGTTGAAGATAATAGGTAGCTGCGTGCGCCAAGGAACGAAAATCCAAGAAAAACCCACAGAGAAAAAAGCCGCCACCCCAACCCAAAAAAACCATCCATCTATAAGATAAAAAATAAACCCAAATTCATATTTATGATATTTATCATTGTTAACATAACCTATGCATTCAAAACATAAAATAGCAAAAATTACAAAGACAACAACGACAGTTGCCCACCAACTCATGCTTCTTCGTCCGCCATATATGCTGCCAAAGGCATGACGCATAAATAGACAGTCCTCAGTCACTTTCATCACATTGTTGTCCGCCGCCGGCTCGACACCCATGGGAGGATCTGACGGACGCAAGGCGTCAACGCGTGTATAGAAAATACTGCGCTCTTCTTTTGGAACGTGACGACTCTTCATACATGCGCTCTAGTAGTACCACGGGGCGTCTTCATTGCTGAAGATGAATTTTGATTGAAGCCGCTCACCCAAAAAATTTGGAACATAACTTGGAATTACGCTGTAAATGAAACCACGTCCTTTTTTAAGCCCCCGAATCTGGTATGTATGAATACTCCCGCCATTGGGTAACTTTTCATCTCCTGGCAATGCTTGGATCTCGACCGCTGAATCGCCCACCTCTAGTCCTGTGATTCGTTGACTTTTACCCGCCAAGGGATAAGCAATTTTCAGCGTCAAGATATTGCTTGTCACATGCCAGTCCGCTTCGATTTTCTGCGGCGCATAGCTCGCCTGCACATAACCTTTGTTCTCATCGTCTAGCGAAGCATAGGTTGGTATGGCCTCTTTCCTCCCAAGTTGCTCGCGTTTGCCAAAACTCCCGTCATTGAGCCAATAGCCAAGTGATATGAACTGCGCTTGATCGCCTTTCATCAGCCACCACAGCCCAACTCCCAAGAGAATCACACCGGCAGCAAGCCAACCCCAGACCGGGACCATAGCCGCTGTACCAGCCATGCCGAGTCCTGAAGCCAAAGCCGCGCCACCTGTAGTAAGTGCGCCCCCTCCTAGTCCTAGACTTAATCCAGCTACCGCGTACGCAGTGGCTGCATCACCATTCCCTATTTTTTGTTGTTCGAACGCTTTAGACCAGTTTGAAATAGCATCCGCTAGCGCCCCGCCATACCCAAACAAACGTAACGCAGACGTACTAGCCATGGCTCTCATCGTAATTCCTGAAAAAGAAACACGTAAGTAAGCCGCTGGCATCATTGCCCGCGTACTCGCGAGCAATCCATTTACCGCGCTCCCTATACCCATAGTGGCCGCAATGAGATTCAAGCCAGTCGTTCTAATATTTTCCTTGTCGAAGGAAAAAACAGCCGTTTTCAAGTTAAGCAAGCTAAAGAACGCCACCCCTCCCGCCACACCACGCTCAAACACTTGCAAGAACGGATTGGCGAAGCGCGTCATCGGCGTCAAACGTTGCCAAACGATAACCTCCATGGTGTCGCCAGCGCCCATAGCGATCGACCCGACTGCCACGCTTCCGCGCGGAAAGAGCGCCGCATCTTCCAGCGCGTCAATGGCCTCCTGACGGGTCAACCGGCGTATCTCTAGACGATCGTGGTAACGCGTTTCAAGCATCTGAACCAGACGATTGGCGTCCTCCACCGTGCCCATGCCCGCCAGTTGCTGAATTCGCTGGGCCACGGCATCACGGGCGGCTCCGTGCCACACCCGGCCATTACTACCTTGTCGGGGAAAGCGGCTGAGCGTGTAGACACCGACCTGCTCCATCAGGTAGTGGAGCGCCCCATATCGTAGAAGTTGACCCAATCCCTTGCTTCCCGCCGCGTCGGTGGCCACGTCCATCTTGTTTTCCCAGATGGCATCAGTCAGCCCCTTGTCATATTCGATGTTGACCAAGATGGGGTTCGTTTGCCACGGCAGTTTCCACCATCGATCAAACAGTTCACGTTCTTTGTCTTTCTTCCCCTGCGGAGTCGTCTCCGTGCCCCACACCATGCCGTCGATGCACGCGACAAACGCGATCGCATGGCTGGTCGAAGACATGGGCTCCTCAGTGTCGTACCGCAGAAACGCCGTTCCCATATCACCGCTGGCCGCCGCCGACTGGTAACTCTCCAGCCATTTGCAGCGATCGTTCTTTCGGTCCAATACAGCGCTGTGCCGTTTCTCTGTTTCCGTGGCAAAGTCCCGCATGAACTTGACCCGGTTCGCCTCTCTGACGTGACGCGCATAGAGCGGAGCGGATTCCGACAACGCCGCCGCCCGTTGGCCAATCGGATCGGTTGGCATGGCGTCGAGTTGCCGGCGAGCGTCGGGGTAGGAGGATGGACGATGTTTGGCCGGTTCCCGTTCCATGACGGCCAGATTGTCGGCGAAGCGCCGGCGTTTCCATTCACGCTCGTCGATATCCCGCTTGAGGGCGCGCTCGAATGCCTCGCTACCCTTGCCGGCCACACCCGCTTTCTCCGCGTAAGCGGACTCATAGATACGCCCGATCAACTCGGCGATGAGCATCTTGCGATAGCGTTGAACATCCCCGGTCTTGCTGGTCCGATCCGGTGCCGCGGTGTAACTTTCCATCGCCTGGCGCGACTGCTGGAAGAGGCCGCCAAGATCCTGGACCAGTGCGATGTTGTCGTGCATGACCACGGCGATTTGCTTGGCAGGCGCAACAGCCTTCATGCCCGTGACCAGCGCCTGCGCCGACGGCACGGACAGCTTCACCTTCCAGGAAGAAAAGTCGAGGTTGGTGCCCTTGAACTCCTCCACCAGTTCACCTATCCGCTCGGCGGCGAAGGTGTGTTTCGACGGGGCACCAGCTTGCCAGGCCTTCATGTCGATGGTGGTCGCCAGCTTGGAACGAATGCCCCCCTGATCGGACTGGATGGCGCGAATCTTCCGCTCGGTCAACAGCGTGTCGGTCAGCAGCAGATGAACCACCGAGCATTCCCGTGCCCAGAGATGGCGAACCGTGTGACCGGGTTTGTAGCTCTTGAGTGCGCCCTCCAAGGAGCGGTGCTGCGATTGCAGTTCGATGAACTGTCCGTTTTCTTCATTCACTCGCCAGACAAAGACGTCCCCCTGTGTCTCGTCGAACAGGTAGATGAAGCCGCCCCCGATGCAGCGCAGTCCGTACTGGGCATGGTCGAGCTTTCTGAAACCCCGTTCCAGCGACGGCAGCGTATAGGCATGGTTTGCACCACCCTTCGGCCGCCCATGCGCGGAGTAGCGTAGAGGGAACAGGGGAATGCGGGCCTGGCAGCTTTCGCGAGCGCTAGCGTAGGTAGTCGTTCCGGCCATGCTCAGGTTCCTTCGATCATCAAGTGGTTCAATGCCCGATTCGCACGAGCGCCCGGTGCCAGGTCGGTATCACCCAACAAAGCGACAACTGCCTTGGTGTGTACGTAGTAAGCCGGATGCCGGAAAACCTCCATCGCTGCCTCCAGATGGTGAGGCTCCCGGAAACCCCAGAGATGAAGTTGCTCCAGCCATATCCGCGTCTGCTGGCGAGCGCTATCGCGGAAGCTATGAGGTACACGCTGAGTCAGCGCCGTTTGCTTGCGAAGCTGATGGTCGCCCAACCCTTCATCGATAGCAGCCATCTCGGCATCGGAAAACTGGAAATCGCCTTGAATCAGCTCGCCACCACCCGATTGGTTATAGCCCCACCATTGGAATTCCGGGCCAAGGTTCTCCCGCCAGATCAGTTGTTGCACTGGCCCCAGGAGAGTGGCAGCACGCTGCGGTGTCAGTGCCCTCAATACGCTGTCAAGCGCCGCTGTTTCCTGAAGGCGAAACCGCGCCTTGTTGCCATTGGGCATATACACAAAAAGAATGGAACGCAGATGTGCCAGTACTGCCTCGATAGGCTCGGTCGAAGTCAGATACACTGCGCCGCCAGTAGGTGGCCACACGTCAGCAAAGGTGTTTGTCAATACGGAGCCCGGTTGGTATTGCACCAGCAACGGCCCCCGTGTCTCGTGTTCGTCGTACTCTGTTCCCCTCCACACCCAGCGTTGCGTGCAGGTGTAGTCGAGTTCCCTCACGGCGTGCGATATGGTGCGCTCTTCCCGCATCTCCGGCTGCCCCAGCAACCACTCGTCAAGCAGTTCGCTTTCCAGTAACAGGTAGGCGAAAAGCCGATTCTCGATAGCTTCTAGCAGCACGGTCTGTTCCAGTGCGACGAGCATGATCAGCTCCCTCGAAAATTACCGCATGGGCAGTCAGAACGCGGACAACTACCGTCGGTACGCTTCATACAGAGCACATCAAACGGCTGTCCCGGAGCAGGGACACCTATCGGCGCTGGTATCGGGCTAGCTCCCCCGCTTTGCTGGGTCATCGGCCCCTTCACGCGAATCGCCACGCCATCCAGCGTGATGCCGCCGCTGTCGATGCGCACAGTCCCACCGGGACCTTTGATGACGACGGCCTCGGCCGCGCGAATTTCGTAGACCTTGGTGCGATGCTGGATGGCTTGCCCGGCCTCGACCTCCACCCTGCCTTGTACGCGCTGCTCCAGGTGTCCGCCGATGTCCACAGTGTGGTTGACAGCCGTCTTGTCGCGGCGGCTATTGCCTACCTCTTCGGTGCGGTCTTTCGCGGTTGTGATGGTGTGATTGCGACCGATGGTCAGAAAGTCGTCCTGGCCGATGTCGTGTCGGCGATCCCGCCCGATCGTGACCTGTTCGTCGTGCCCCACCGTCTCCTTGCGGTCGTTGCCGATCGCAATCGTCTCGTCGTGCTCGACCTGCTCGCTGCGGTCATTGCCAACGAAGGTGGTTTCGTCGTGGTTGACGTGGATGTTCTGATCGCGCTGCGCGTGGACGTAGATTTCCTCTTGTCCGGCCTCGTCCTCGAAACGCAGCTCGTTGAAACCTTCGCCCTTGTGCGTCTGGCTCTTGATCGTCATCCGCGTCTTGTGCCGCGGCAGTTCGTACGGCGGTAGCTGCAAGCGGTTGTAGGTGCGGCCGGTGATGACCGGTTGGTCCGGATCGCCATCAAAAAAGTCGACGATCACCTCCTGACCGATGCGCGGAATCGCCATGTGCCCCCACAGTGCCCCCGCCCAGTTCTGCGCGACACGAATCCAGCACGAGCTGTGTTCGTCGCGCTGGCCCTGACGATCCCACGGAAACTGCACCTTCACTCGGCCGCACTCGTCGGTGTAGATCTCTTCACCCTCCGGGCCCACGACCACCGCCGGCTGGGGGCCCTCGATACGCGGGTGCGGCAACGGCTCGGCGCGCCATTCGGCATCGTCCGGCACCAGTACCGCTTCGTAGCGGTAGTACGTGCCGTGTTGTGCGTCGGCGCTTTCTTCCGCCTGGCTGGTGTGTTGCTTGCCGTGATGCACCAGGCTCACCGGACGCCAGCTCCGGTTCATGTCCTCGCGCGGGTGGCCCGTGAGCGCGAAAGCAATGCCCGGCTGCAAGCGCGCGTCGTCACCACTGACAAACGCCACGCGTGCATCGCGCCGGTGGCCGCGCAGACGATCGTGAGTGAACGCCTTGCCGCTGGCTTCGTGTTTATATCGGCCCGGGTAGTCATAGCGTGCGTAGCCTCGACCCTGATGATCTAGGTCCGTGCCGTCACGCGGATACTCGTGGTTGAAGCGCGGATTCTTGAACGTGTAGTCGCGCTGCACCTGGCGCGCAGTACGCACGTTCTCGGTGTAAGCGAAGGTCCGTAGGCTGGGTTGTGGCTGATCGCCGCCCGGCGTCGGGTTGTAGATCACCGGCTCGCCGTCAAGACGGCCGAAGATGAACAGCCGATCGCAGTGAATCAACCGGTGCCCCTCTTTGCCGTGCTTGAAAGCGTAGAAAAACCCTTCCTCGCGCAAGATGCGTTCGACGAAGTCGTAGTCAGTATCACCGGCCTGCACACAGTACTCGCGGGCGAGGTGTTCGTTGGTGGCGCGTTGCTCGTAGTCCATCGTCAGGCCATGGGCCTTGAGAACGGCGGCTGCGATCTCGGTCACGCTGAGCGTCTGGAAGATCCGCCAGTCGGAGGAGAGCTTGAGGCGTGCGAGGCGCGGCTCGACCATCGCCGAATAGCGAGTACGTCGAAAACCGGTATCGCCCTGAACGAACGACGAGACCGCGCCTTGCACGTAGCGTACGGGCTGGCCGCCCTGCCAGATGGTCAACAGCCCATTACGATCGAGCACCTGCCCGAAATCGATAGCCGGATTGGCGCTAGCCAGCTCGATCGCCAGGCGAAAGGTCTCGGACAATCCCTCACGCAGCGTGAACTCGACGACCTCAAACGACTCGTCTCCGGCAGTGAAAGTGAAACGCAAATCGGACTGCGTAGGCATGCGAGCCCCCTTGGCTCAAGGCTTCAGGACGCGATCCAGCGACTGCAGGACCAGCTCGGTAGTACCGCTCAGCTTCACGGCGAAGATGACGTAGGCCCCAGTCAGCACACCCAGCGCGAGCGCCCAAGGCGTCCACAGCGGCCACTGCCGCCCGAGGCGATAGCTACGCGTGACGACATGGGCTGGTACATCGGTAAGGCGTTCGGGCGCATCGCCGCGCAATGACCGCAGGAGCCGATGCAGCTTGCTGATGATGGCGTTGAGCGATTCTTGCTGGTTGTGCTGCTGACCGTATTTGCCGCGGAAGCCCAGGCAAAGACACAGGTACTTGAATTCCAGCACGTCACGATATTTTTCCGGCTCCATCTGCATACGCGCGAGCACTGTGAAGAACTTCTCGCCGCCCCATGTCTCGTTGTGGTGATAACTGAGCAGCGAGCGTTCGCGCCACAGCGACGTGTGGCCCCAGGCCGTCGCCATAACGGCTTCATCGATGAACGTGCAAAGGGCGTAGCGATAGGCCAACTGCGTGGCGCCGTCGTAACCTAACTGGCGTACCTCCTCGGACAGTGCCGTGATCTGGTCACGCACGCTGGCATAGAGACGGGATATGTCATCGCAATGGTCGAGGCGCCGCAAGCGAATGACAAGGCCCAGCAACGGCTGCGCGGCATCCACCAGCGGATTGAAGCTGTGGCCGCGCAACTGGAATTGCAGGTCTTCGTCGTGGTCGATCCGAAACACGGAGTCGTAGAGCACGCTGTCTTTACCGCCGACCGGTGCGACGGACGGACTGCGCAGAAAGTCGGAAGGCGGCGTTTCCGGCGCATCAGGCAACGGTTGCGCCCCTTCCGACGACGGTTGCGGCGCACGGTCGATCCGATCGTTACCGATATCGATGGTGATGGTCATGTCATTGACTCCGAATAGCCCAGAACTGCAGCTCCAGTTCGGGGAAATCGCCAGTGATGTGGAAGCCGAAGCCATTAGCGCCCTTCTGCATCAGCCGCTGCCAGTTCGGATGGGTGCGATCGAGCTGGAAGTAAGTGAAGCCGGCATGGAATGGCAGGTATCGGGGTGCCACCGGCAACGGGTTGAGCGGGATACCGGGTAGTTGCAGGCGAATGAGTTCGAGCAAGGTCTGCTGCGAGGCCACCTTGGCCTGTTGGAGGAAGAGTTGACGCATCTGCTCCAGCGGCATGCGCGCACGTACCGCCAGGATGAAATCGGCGCTCTGCATCAGACTCGGGTCGTTGACCTGGGCAGTGAGCACGCCATGAGCTTGTCTGGTTAGCGGCAACGACACGGCCCGCGGCTGCAGCACGGTGGTGAGCACGCGGCGCAGGGTTTCCTGCAGCAGCCGGAAGGTGGCTTGCGGATTGTCGTGCTGATAGGCCGGAAATTCTGGCGGTACGCGCGCTTCGTCGGTGAAGGTCACGAGCTCGCCGCAGGCCTGGCCGCAGGCCAGATAGGCGTCGAGCGGACGAACGTCCGGGTCGCGCGCCAGATGACGAAACAGGTGATGCCAGCGATTGAGCGCCTGCAGCAGATTGAAATCGGTGACGTCGGCCACGCCGGCCTGGCCAGGCGAGCCGATGCGCTCGGCGATGCTTTTGGCTCGCTCATGCATCAAGGTTGCGATTTCCTCGATGAAATGAGTCAACTGGCGGATGGCGCGCAACTGGATGCCAGTGACGTAGAAACTGTCGTCCATCAGCAGACTGCCATCGGGGCGCCGGTCGAGAATGCGGCCCAACGCCAGACCGGTGAATGCGCTGCGATCGTCCCGCTCGAGCGCCAGTTGCAGGTTCGGTACGGCGAGCCCCACGGAGACGTGATTTCCCTGGTGGCTGTGCGTGTCGCGCACATCCTCGCTGCGCAGCACATAGCGCGCGTTGCCGAGGGTATCCGGCCAACGGACTTCGGCCACTCCGTCCGAGCGCAGCGGCAAGGTGAGATGGACGGTCTGGTTGGCTGCCGTAGCGTCGGAGATCGCCAGCGGCTCGGGCGGCGGCTGGTCATGCGGAATGTCGAACGCGGTACCGTCAGGCATGATGCCGCGCGCACGGACGATGGCGATCTTGCCGAAGGCGAGAAAATCCTGGTTCAATTCCAGCTCCGCAAAGCCATACGCGTATCTGCTACCGGCGCGCAAATTGACGTAGTGTTCGAGGAAGCGGCTGGTCTGCTGGAAATGCTGCGGTTTGACGAACAGCCCTTCGTTCCAGACGACGGGATTACGGGTAGTCATGGTTTCTTGCTCGATGTGGGCGCCGCCGATCGGGGCGGACGATAGGCCTCGTCGGTAATGGCGACGCGGGTATCCTGCAGCGTGATCAGCAGCGCGTACTTGCGCCCGCGCGATTCGAGCCGATAGACGTCGTAGCTGCGGTTCGCGCTGGGATCGTGGAAATTGGCCACTACGGCCAGATAGCGGGTTTTGTCCTCGATCGGACTGAACTCGATGAACTTGAACTGGCCGGGCGCAAGGATGTAGTCGTCCGCCGCCAGGAAGGTGCTACCCAGGGCCTTCTTCGGGTCGCGCTGAATGAGTTCGAGGCTGCCGTTCACCAGCATGGCGTCGTCCTTGAGCTGGATCACGCGGAAAGATATCGGTGTCGCGGCCGTAGTCGTAGCCGGCACCGGCGCGACGGCCTCGGGCAGGCTGACGCTCTTGCGATATTGGCCGAGATTCGGCGCTTCACCGGGCTCGCCAACGAGCATGTCAGCAGCCATGTAGCGGTGACCGGGCCAATGCGGCGGGAGCGGCGGATTGGCGACCGCGGCGACCCGCCGGGTGGCGGATGGTGTCTTGTTGTCGGGGAGCGGCGGGTGGCCCTCCTCGACCGGCAGCCGGACGGATGTGCGACGGCCCCGGGTCGTGGACACCGGTGGCGTAGCGGTCACGTCGTCATCGAGACGATCGAGTAAAGTGCGCAAGCCGCTGATGACTTCGTCCTTGCTCGTGCCACTAAAGCTGATGGCAAACGATCCATCCGTAGCCAGGGTGTCAATGGGGCCGATGGCCTTGGTGTCTTCGACAGGCGGCGCGCTGACCGGATTGGGATTAACGTCGGTTCCGGCGTACAGGCTGAGCGAGACTCGGGTCGGCTGATCATCCGGCGCACCCACCGGGATGGACGGATCCATCAGCACCTGCCCCGTCTTTTTGACTACATTGCCCACGGAGGAGCACCCGGCGAGCACCATGCCGGCAAGCGCGAGCGCGAGGGCTCGCTTCATTGCGCCTCCGCACGCATGGCCTGGTCGTAGGCCTGCTCGAAGACTTCCCAGAACAGTTTGTCGAAACCCTGCTGGCGACTGGACACGAGTTCTTCATAGTAGTGGCCGTACATCTGCCACGGCCAGCCGCCATTGTTCGACTGGCCGGCTTGCGGCGGACTGTAGCGAGCGAAACGTCGTTGCAGCTGCTCAGGTGAAAACGCCTGCAGCAGCGCACTAAGGCCCGCGGTAATTGCCTGACGCGTGGCGCGCTGCTGACGCTGCAGTTGCTCCAGGGACTCTTCAATCGCTGCCGCGGGCGACAGGTGCACAAGGCTGCGGTTGGCCGCGAACATCGCGCGTACGGTGTCGGGGTAAGTCTGCCCCAGGCGCAGTGGGTTGTCCTCGATGGGTTGCAGCGTACGCGCAGCAAAGGCTTGGCCTTGGGTATGCCCGGGCGCACCGCCATGCAACTCGCTCAAGCCGCGGATGACCGCACTGAGGCTGCGGCCCGCCTCGTAAAGCAACGCGTAGGCGGCCTGGCCGTCCAGCGCACCTACCGGTGCGCCGAGACCCTCCACCAGAGGATTGACCAGGCCGGCGGCGTCGTGGCCGTTCACCTGCTGGATGTGTAGCCATTCGCGGGCGGCGGGGTCGACGCGATCTTGTTCCGACATGATGGGGGCTCCTGAGACATGAACTGGGCTTCCGTGGAAGGCTTCCAGCGGCGTCGTGGCAACGTCGGCCTGCGCAGCCAGCACCGTCGCCCCGTAGTGGTGAGAGTCGAGCGACGTTTGCAGCGTGCTGCCCGCACCGTGAGCGGTGGCGAGGTCGAGCGCTCGCAGTGGATCGCGCTCGCCTTCCGGCGGCGCTGGCTCACTCAGGGCCTGAAACGCTGCCCAGTCAGGATTGCTGAACTCGGAGAAGTGATCCTGCTCGGGCGGGACAGCGGGCAGGCCGTCCAGATTGTCATCGGGCGACTGCAGCAATTCCGCCACGTCGTGCTGGGCCAGCACGCGGGACGGGTCCGGCAGCGCATGATCTTCGCCGTTCAGATGGACAGACAGACGGTAAGGGCCGACGTACAAGGTGTCAGCATTGCGCAAGCGCGCGCTGGCATGCAGCCCCAACGGGCGAGTCTGGTCGTTGAGGCGAGTTTCACCGCTACGATCGATGATGAGGTAGCCGTCATCCTCGAAGCGAATCTCGCAGTGCAGCGACCGCACTCGGCCGGCACGGTCGTGGAGCACCCAGCTGGTGCCCTGCGAACCGATAGTGCCGCCCTCCTTGTCGAAACTGCGCCGAGGCGGGGTGCCTTGCTGCAGGGCCTGCGGGTTGCTCACTACCAACGCAAGGCGGGATGAAGTGGTCTCCGGATTCATGCGCATACCGTAAGTCGAACGCGGGGCGGCTTGCGCAGGGCCGGCTGCTCCAGAAAGCTGGTCCAGCCGAGTTCGGTGCCGATGTCGCCCACGAAGTTGAAAGATGTGATCTCGTTTTCCCGGAGCGCCAGTTCGAGGTCGCACGGGGTCTGGTCACGCAGCAAGAACGCGACCAGCTGGCGCAGGCGCTCGAAGTCTTCCCCACGCGGGAGGAATTCACGAAACCGCGCCTGACTGAGGTTCGCAATGACGATGGTGAATTTGCCGTGACGCGTGCGTACGCTGTCGCCCACTCGGAAACTCTCGCCGAGCATGCCGTTGAGACAACCGAGCTGGACGCGGTCGTCCGGATCGATGTCGGTGTAGCGCAGCTCGAAATCCCGGATCGCGACGTCGTCGAGATCGAAGCAATGCGCGATCAGGCCCGCGACCATCGCGGGCGAGCGGCTGCGATGTACTACGGCACCGGCAAAGCTGAGCAGGCGACTCCACGCAATGGGAGTCGCGCCGCGAATAGTGGTGTTTTCCAGGCCGATCAAGGCGAACAAGCGTTGCGAGAGCGGGTCGCTCGCGCCCGGGCGGAAGCGGATGTAGTGCCGATACTTCCGCCAGGCCTGATGCAGCAGCGTCAGCAGACGGTGATGGAAGACGTCGAAGAAGGCCGGCCGAATACCGATATCCTGCCCTGCCTCGTATGCCAGCCGCTCGACGTAATGGGACGGCAACGGCGAGTCGGGCCCATGCATGCCGAAGAAGGTAGCCTGCACTTCATACTGGTGCGGATCGCCATGCAACAGACGCTCGGCCCGAGACACGTCCGAGGCCGGGAAGCCCAGACCGGCGTAGTTGCTCAGCCGAATACGCTGCCGCTCGGGCTCGTCGCTGTCCGGCGCCTCCAGGTTGTCGCCGAGCAACGTGTGCAGCCGCTCCAGCAAAACGAAGAAATCGTGCCCGCGGCCTTCGCCCAGCAGCGCGTCGATCAGATCAGGGCTTGAGTCCCGCTTCGCATGGGCCATGCGTAGTGCTCCTGATTGGTGGTATTGATCGCTTCCAGCACGTGGAAGGACGAAATGCTGCTGTATAGCGCAAGAAAATGGCTCAGCACGGTGCCGAACAGGTAGAGATCGCCTTCGCAGACGAATCCATCCTGGTCGAGCTTGACAACGCTGCGAATGCCGCGGATGGGCAACGCCTGGAACATCCGATCGATCGGCGCAGTCACAATCTCCTGCAGCGCGTCCAGCCGCTTCTGCGTGGCGCGCCGCCGCTGAATGTCATGGTGCGCAGCGAAGTCATACGCGGCGATGATGGCCTTCAACGGTTCGGCAGACAGCAGCGACAGATAGGTAGGCGAGAGATTGGAGATGAGCCGCCACTGCAGGTTTCCGTCCAGCACGGGTCGATACGACGGCGTCGGCGCCAAGAGGTTGCGGCAAGCGACGAAGGTCGGCGTGTCGGGCGTGGGAATACACACGTCGCCAGCCCCCAAAGCCAGCGGCAGATCACGATTGGTACAGGTCAGCGTCAGCGAAACAGTTTCATCGCGGCCGACGTAGTGGTGCTCGTCACCACGCACGAACGATACGCGGTGCTCCACGCCGGCGACGGTCAGCGACGGGTCGATGCGGGTGCGGTAGTAGAGCGTGACGCGACCACGTTCGTAATCGATCTGATGACGTAGCGACTCGAAAGGCTGGTAGGTACGCAGCCATTCGCCGGGCCTGCCACTCCCCTCATCCTTCCAGCCATCGACACGGTCAATACTGAAGATCTCATAGGCATCTTTCCGTTGCCCCGCCGGCACAAGCCGATAGTCCAGGGCCTTGCCGGTCAGCCGAACCGGCTCTGCTTCGTGCTCGAACAGGTTCACCGCAGGCGCGCAGTACAGCGCCAGGTCATTCGTGCGGATGCGCACGTCCTCGGGCATCGGCCGGGTAAAGTGGAACTCGATGCGAACGCGTCCTGTTTGCTCGGTGGGCCAGAGCGAGCGCAGCCCCCGGATTCCGAAGAAGAAGAACCTGCGCGGAAACTGGAAGTACTCCTGCAAGATGCGATAGCCGTCCATCGCATTCTTTGGATAAGGCAGCAACGCCTGATCCAGATCGAAGCCATGAAACAGCACCTGGCCAGCCGGGATATGCCTCACCGTCCCGTCGTATTCGAGACGAATCTCGCCCAGGTATTTGGCCAGCCACAGGTAGAGCGTCAGCGCGGTATAGTCATCCCCGCTCAGGTAGAAGTCGAGCTGATCGCAATCGTAGGTGCTGGGAGGATTCTGGCTGAGGGTGGACAACTCCACGCGGACGATCGACTTCTCCAACGAGTGCGCGTCGTTGACCTCATCGATCTGCAACGGATAGATGGCGACATCCGCGCAGGTGCGATATTCGCAGGCGATGCCGTCGACATCGCGGGCGCGCGTGCGTGTCCCGCGCCGGATCACTTGCCGCTCCGTGATGGCACGATCCATCGGCCGGAATTGCATGATGGTGGCGCTGGGCAACGGGCGCAGATAGTTCGGCCACAGCAATTGCAGCAGCGGGTGGGTCAGCTCCGGGAGATCGTCATCGATCTTCAGCCGCAGCTTGGCTGTGAGGAACGCAAACCCCTCCATCAGCCGCTCGACATCGGGGTCGGTTGCCTCCTCGCCCAGATATCGGGCAAGTTGGGGGTTGTTGCGCGCAAACACCCGCCCGAGACGGCGCATGTAGTCCAGCTCTTCGCGGAACTTTCGCTTCAGTGGCATCAGGTCTCCGCTACTTCACGTTGATCCAGCGTTCCCGGTGCTGGACAAGCAGGTCGATCTCCACGGCCTCCGCGGTATCGTTGAGCGGGACCAGACAGTGCAACCGAAAATGCAGGCCACCCGGCTGCCCCTGCAAGGCGACGGGACAAACGTCCAGCACTTGCACGCGCGGCTCATAGGCAGCGACCGCCGCACGGACATCCAGACAGACCTGATGACGCAGGTCCGTCTGGCTGGCCGCCGCATCGTTCAGATCTTGTAGACCGAACCCGGGGCTGCTCTGCGAGCCGCCCTGGCGACTATTGAGAATGCGTTCGAGATGGCGCTTGATCGCTTGGACACGCTCGGCGGCCAGCTCCTGCCGCATACGCTGACGGCGTGGCGGCAGGTCCGGGTCAAGACGGTCAAACAGGCTTCCCTGGCCCGGTGAGCGCGGCATGCGTCAAGCCCTCCTTCATTCCTTGTCGAGCCGACCGACCAGCGACAGATCGAAGCTGGCGCCCATGTACTTGAAGTGAGGCCGCAAGGACAGCGCCACCTGGTACCAGCCAGGGTTACCTGCCACGTCCTGTACGACGACCTTGGCGGCCCGCAGCGGACGGCGGCTACGCACATCGGAGGTGGGGCTTTCCTGATCCGCGATGTATTGGCGCAGCCAGTTGTTGAGTTCGCGCTCCAGGTCCTGGCGCTCCTTCCAGCTGCCGATCTGCTCGCGTTGCAGCACCTTGATGTAGTGCGCCAGCCGATTCGGGATGAACATGTAGGGCAATTGCGTACCGAGCATGTAGTTGGTCTGCGCGGCCTGACCCTCGGGCGTGTTCGGGAACACCTTGGGCTTCTGCACCGAGTTGGCCGAGAAGAACGCGGCGTTATCGCTGTCCTTGCGCATCGTCAACGGGATAAATCCCTCCGCCGACAACTCGAACTCCTTGCGATCGGAAATCAGCACCTCGGTCGGAATCTTGGCCTGCAACTGCCCGAGCGACTCATACAGGTGAACCGGCAATTCGTCCACCGTGCCACCGGACTGTGGACCGATGATGTTCGGGCACCAGCGATACTTGGCGAAACTGTCGGTGATGCGGCTGGCCAGCAGGTATGAAGTGTTACCCCACAGGTAGCTGGCGTGCTGGCCGTCGATGGTCTCGCGGTAGGCGAAGCTGCGCACCGGGTTTTCCAGCGGATCGTAGGGCTGGCGCAACAGAAAGCGCGGCATGGTCAGGCCGAGGTAGCGCGCGTCTTCGGATTCGCGCAGGCCTCGCCATTTGGCGAAGCGCGGACCTTCGAAGATGTCTCTGACTTCCTTGAGATTCGGGATGTCCTGGAACGATTCCAGGTTGAGCATTTCGGGGCCAGCTGCACCGAGGAACGGCGCATGCGCCATCGCGCCCAGCGCCGCGACGTAGCTGAGCAGCTTGATGTCCGGCGCGGACGGGCCGAACGTGTAGTTGCTGACCATGCAACCGATCGGCTTGCCGCCGAACTGCCCGTAGCCCGCCGTATATACATGCTTGTAAAAACCACTGCGGGTAATGTCCGCGGCGCTCTCGAAGTCCTCCAGCAACTCACGCTTGGTCGCCTGGAAAACGTCAATGAGGATGTTCTCGCGGAAATCCGTACGATCCACCAGCATCTTGAGGCCGCGCCAGGCCGACTCGAGCTCCTGCAGCTCAGGCTGATGCAGGATGGCGTCCATCTGCTTGCCGAGCCTGGCGTCGATCTGCGCGATCATCTGATCGACCAACTGCTTGTTGATCGGTTGCTCGCGCGCATCGGTCTTGAGCATCTCCGAGATGAAGGCAGCTACGCCGCGTTCGGCGACGGCATACCCCTCCTGGGCAGGCTGCAGACGGGTCTGCGCCATGATCTGGGCCAGCAGGCCTTCCTCGGGTGCCGTTTGCTGCGCGTGGGCGGCGGATTGTACTTTTGTCATCGTGATGTCCTTTTCGTGGAGGGAGAGGAGGAGCCATCGGCCGTCAGGCCTGCTCATCCCCCAGCAATTGCTCCAGCTCCTTGGCGAGTTGACCGCGGGACGCCTCGTCACCCAGCGTCGCCTGCAGTTGCTTGCGGAACGCCGGGATGTTGCCCATCGGCCCCTTCAGCGCCACCAGCGCCTCCCGCAATTCGAGCAACTTGCGCAGCTCCGGCACCTGCCGGGCAATTGCATCAGGACCGAAGTCCTCGATCGCCTTGAACTTCAGATCGAGGCGCAAGGTGTCACTCTCGCCTCCCTTTTCGAGCACGGCCGGCACATCCATTGCCAGACCGAGCCCGAATTCGGACATCACCTGGTTGAAATTGTCCTTGTTGATGCTCACTGCGACGCGGTCCTCGAGCGCGATATCGTCCTCGTGACCTTTGAAATCCCCTGTCACCAATAATTTCAGGGGAAGCTCGACTTCCTCGTGTTCCCCGCCAGTTGCCGGAACGTAGCGAATGCTGATGCGTTCTTTCGGCGCAACCGAACCTTGCTTTGCCATGAGTCACTCCCGCTTGAATGCTCGATTGTTATGAGCGCAATGCAAATAGAAACGAGCCCACGGCATACAAATCGCCAGAGCTCGCTACACGCATACGGAAAGGATCAACGAAGATGAAATTCGCTGCCTTGTCGCGCCATGGATTCCCATGAGGCAGCCTACCTGCCGCCACGCAATAGACTAAGCGCGGAATGAGGTCTATGGAATAAGACTAGTCTGAATTTTTACCCCAAACCCATAATAAAATTTCGAATCCATCTCAACAAAAAAATAACATCGGAAATTTCAGTTAATTTTTCCAAAAAATAGATTCCAAGATCAATTATTTTGGTAAATTCGCAGCACACTTTCCGAAATTTATCTCATATTAATTCACTCACCGCATCGAATCTCGATGGCATGAACGATTCCTTCTCATCGCGCGATCAGGATTGTTTTTTTGAGAAGAGCCTTTCCTAAACAGGGGATTTTGATTACATGATCACGGTGGATCTTCCCGCGCTTTTCGAGCGCCTCAATGCGTTATGCCGACATGCCCTGGAAGAAGCGGGCAGTTTATGCATCGGGCAACGTGAAGCCGAGGTCACGGTACCTCACCTGTTGTTCAAGCTGATGGATGCGCCTCAATGCGATGCGCGCATCGTGCTGCGCGATGCGGGAATCGATCCCGACACCGCACGGCATGCTTTATCCGCCGCCTTCCCCGACGGGGACGGTGGTCATGGCCAGTATCCGTCCTTCTCGCCATTGCTGGTCGAGTTGTTGCAGGAGGCCTGGCTGCTCAGTTCGGTGGAGCTCAAGCAGCCGCAGATACGCAGCGGCGCCTTGCTGCTCGCCGCCTTGCTCACCCCTGGACGCTACCTGCCATTGGCGGCGATTCGCTTGCTCGATAACGTGAACCGGGAAGCCCTGCGCAAGCGCTTCGATACGCTGCTGGCCGCTTCGACGGAGGCGGTCAGCGCTGCCCCGGCCGATCACCGGCAGGGGGCGGGCGGCGAAAACAGTGCACTCGCCCGGTTCGGTCATGATTTCACCGCGCAAGCCCGCGACGGGCGCATCGATCCAGTGCTATGCCGTGATGCCGAGATCGACTTGATGGTCGATATCCTGTCGCGCCGCCGCAAAAACAACCCGATCGTGGTAGGTGATGCGGGCGTTGGCAAAAGTGCGGTCGTCGAAGGACTTGCCCAGCGCATCGTACAGGGGCGTGTGCCGGAGTCCCTGCGCGACATTCACCTCTGGGGGCTGGACCTGGGGGCACTGCAAGCCGGCGCATCGGTCAAGGGCGAGTTCGAGAAGCGCCTGAAGGCAGTCATCGACGAAGTACAGACCTCTGCGCAACCGATCATCCTGTTCATCGACGAGGCACATACGCTGATCGGCGCCGGCAACGCCGCCGGCGGCAGCGATGCGGCGAATCTGCTCAAGCCCGCGCTCGCCCGGGGCACGCTACGAACCATCGCCGCCACGACCTGGTCCGAGTACAAAAAGTACTTCGAGAAGGATCCCGCGCTGGCACGGCGCTTTCAGCTGGTGAAGCTGGAAGAACCCAGCCCCGAAGCTGCCGTGCACATCCTGCGCGGCTTGCGGTCCGTGTATGAACAGGCCCACAAGGTCTATATCGCGGACGAGGCACTGCAAGCCGCTGCTGCCTTGTCGGCGCGTTACTTGAGCGGTCGGCAGTTGCCCGACAAGGCAATCGATGTACTGGATACCGCCTGCGCCCGTGTCGCTACCGCCCTGGCCGAACCGCCCCGTCGCCTGATAGCGCTGGAAAATGAACTCAGACAGATCGATGTGGAAGCCGAGCAACTCGCGCGCGATGCGCGGACGGGTCGTACGCCCGCGACGAAGCGCCTGAGCGTGCTGCGTGACGCGCTGCAACAGGTGGAGGAGCGCATCGCGAAAGTACGTGAAGCCTGGGTACAACAAAAGGCCATCGTCGATACGATCGTCTCTTTGCGTCGCGACGCGGAAGCGGCAGAAGACGCTTCGCCGCTGCTGGCGGGCTGGGTGACGCGCCTGGCCGAACTGCAACGGGATGGCGCATTGCTGCACGCCGACGTCGGTGCCGAACAGATCGCGCAGGTCATCGCCGACTGGACCGGTATACCGGCCACCACCATCAACAGCGATCAGCTTACGCGTCTCGCACGGCTGCCCGTCACCCTGAGTGCCCGAATCAAAGGTCAGGACGCGGCACTGGAAGCCGTGCACCGTCGCTTGCTCACGGCAGTAGCCGACCTGCGGCGACCCGGCACGCCGATGGGGGTGTACCTGCTGGTCGGTCCCAGTGGCGTCGGCAAGACCGAGACGGCACTGGCCGTGGCGGACGCCTTATTAGGTGGAGAACGGTTCCTGACCGCGATCAATATGTCCGAGTACCAGGAAAAACATACCGTGTCGCGCCTGCTGGGCGCGCCGCCCGGATACATCGGCTACGGCGAAGGCGGCGTACTGACCGAGGCCATCCGCAAGCAACCCTACTCGGTGGTATTGCTCGACGAAGTGGAAAAGGCGCATCCAGAGGTACTGAATGTGTTCTATCAAGCGTTCGACAAGGGCGAACTGGCCGACGGCGAAGGCCGCCGTATCGACTGCCAGAACATCCTGTTCTTCCTGACCTCGAACCTCGGCTTCGACCATGACGACCCTTCGTTGTCCGATCTCGACGCAGACATCCTGCGCCAGCGCTTGACCGATTTCTTCAAGCCGGCCCTGCTCGCGCGGATGCAGGTGGTGCCCTATCGCTACCTGGACGAGGACGTCCTCGGCGACATCGTGGACAGCCGCTTGCAGCGCCTGGAGCAGCAGTTCTCCGCACGCTACGGCGCCGCCCTGGATATCGGCACCTGCGCACGCACCGAACTCCGTGCGCGCTGCACGCGACACTCGAATGGTGCCCGCATGCTTGATGCGAGCATCGACGGCGACTTGTTACCGCCGCTGTCGCTCGCTGTCCTGCAACAGCAGGCCCAAGGGGCTCCGTTCCAGCGCGCGGAACTGCGCTGGGCGAACGGTGCCTTCCAGGCCGCACTGCACTGAGCGACGCAGGGCATGGACACTGTGGAAGCCGTCCTGCTGGCTCGTGAGTTGGCGCAAGCGAACACCTTGGCGTCGCTGGCCGGTGCATGGCTGCGCGCCGCCTGCAACGGCACCGGCATCGAACAAGCGCTCTGTTACTGGCGCGAACCCGCCGGGGACCGCCTTCTTCCCATCGCACGGGCTCGTGTGACTGACGCCGTCGTGCTCCCTGCAATATCGCTGCACGAGCTGGACAATCCGCTGGTGTACTGCCTGACGAGTGCCAGGCCGTGCCATATCACGCAGTTGGACACACTGGTCGAAGTCGGTGCCGGCTTCGACGCGTTGCGCATGCATCTCGCCGCCCGCGCCGCCCTGCTGGTGTTGCCGATCGTCGGCCCTCAGCATGAAATCGCCGGCATCTTCGCGCTGTCCGGCAACGATGCCGCCTTGCGTGCCTGGCATACGGACCCAGTCTGGCAGGCGCTCACCACGTTGCACCACGCGTTGCTGGCCCGCCTGCAGGCATTATCGGGAGCCCATCTTGCCGAGACGCAACAACAAAGCGCCGACCGGCTGCGCGAACTCGAGCACGGGCGTGCGCGGGCAGCCCGCCTGCTGGCCGCCGAATTCGTCGGTGTCAGTTCCATTGCACAGCGATTGCGTGACGACATGTTGCGCCTGGCCGACTCCTCTCTGTCGTTGCTGATCACCGGGGAAACCGGTTCAGGCAAGGATCACACAGCCTGGCTGATTCATCAGGCCTCGGCCCGGCAAGGGCGTTTTGTACCGGTGAACTGCGCCGCAATCCCCAAAGACCTGATCGAAGCCGAGTTGTTCGGCGCAACGCGCGGCGCCTTTACCGGTGCCACTCAGGCGCGAACCGGCCTCGTAGCCGATGCACATGGCGGCACGCTGTTCCTCGACGAAATCGGCGACATGCCGCTCGAACTGCAAGGCACGCTGCTACGCCTGTTGAACGAAAAGAAGTTCAGGCCCGTGGGCGCCACGCGCGAGCAAGCCTCGGATTTCCGCCTGATCTGCGCCACCCACCGCCCCTTGCCGACGCTGGTCCGCGACGGCGCCTTCCGCGAAGACCTGTATTTCCGGATTCGTCAGCGCGTGCTTCACGTGCCGTCCTTGCGCGAGCGCCCGGAGGACATCCCCGCGTTGGTAACCCACGTGCTGCTCCAGTACAACCGTGAATGCCAGAGCAATGTCACCGGCATTTCCACCGGCGCCCTTGCTCGTCTGCAGGCACACGCATTCCCCGGCAACGTACGAGAACTGCGCAGCCTCGTGTTGGCCGCGGCCGAGCGCACCACACCCGGGAAGCCCATCCGCGGCGACCTGCTGGCCGACCTGGGAGACCACCTGCCAGTGACATCGAGTACGCCGCCATCCCCCATGACATCGACACTGCAACAGCTCGTGCACACCGACAACCTGCGAGACGCGTTGATCCGCTTCGAGCGCCTTGTGGTTGGGGAACGGCTACGCCAGGTTGACGGGTCGCGGCGGGAGGCGGCGCTCAGTCTGGGCATACCCAAACGCACACTGGCCCGTAAATGCCAGGAGTGGAACCTGAATGGAGAGGAGGGCCGATAATGAGATGGCTCAATCTGACACTGCTGTCTACCGCTGCGCTGGTCGGTTGCGGCCCAGAGCACACCACCGTCAGCGTCGATCGCACGTGCACGACCATCGCGTCACCGCAAGAGCGGCTGGCTTGCTTCGATGCCAAGGCAGGCTCCCCGGCAGCATCGATGGTGGCCGTACCCGCAACCCAGGCGCCCGCTGCGGCGCCAAAGCCGCCAGCCACCACCAGGCGACCCGATATCGCCACTCTGGTCCAGGCCAACGAAGCCAAACGAGACGCCGACGATACCGGCTTGCTGCTGATGCGCGTCCCGGATCGCTTACCCGGCCAGAACAAGGTCGTCATCTCGGCACCGGCACTGGGCGGCACCACGCCGAGGCCCTATCTCGCCATCAGTTGCCTGCAGAACATCTCCCGCCTGCAACTGCTGACCGCCGAGGCATTGCCGGTCAATCGCGTCAACCTGCGACTGTTGCTGGACAGTCGCCCCGTATCGGACTACCGCCCTTGGCAAGTGCTCGACGACGGCACCGTAACCGATGCGGGGCGCGGCCTGGTCGCGGTCGAGCAGCTTCGGCCGCTGACCCGGTCGGCGCAGCGTCTCGAGATCGAAAGCGACTATGCCCCCTTCAACGGGCTGGTGTTTGACATCGGCCGACTCAATGAGCAACTGGCCCAGCAACGCGAGGCATGTCACTGGTGAAACTGCCCCCACCGCTGGACCTCGATGCTCTGCTGGCACCGCTGGACACTCGATGGCCCGCCGGCGTATTCGACGAGGAGGACGACGCCTTCCAGGGTATCGACCACGAAATGGTCAAGCTCGGTACCCTGCAGGAGCCGGCTATCGACTGGCCTTACGTCGACGAGGCCGCACAGGGCTACCTACGCAGCCAGTGCAAGCACCTGCGCATCGCCGGGCACCTGCTGACCGCGCGCGCTCGCACGCGTAGCTGGCGTGGCTGGGCCGAAGCCACGGGTGTGCTGGCCGGTATGGTGGAGCACTACTGGGAAAGCAGTTATCCGCGCCCCGGCGCCACCGGCTATCCAGCCAAGCGCCGGCTGGTTGACCAGCTTCTGGAGCGCCTGTCCGATAGCCTGGCGACGTTGGAGAGCACCGGCTACGGCGAAGAGTTCTACAAGATCGGCCAAGCGGCACTGGATAGCCTGCAACGCTGTGCCGAAAGCGCCAGGCTCGACGTACCCACACTCACCAGGCTGGAAGCACTGTTGCGCCAGAAGGCCGAGGCATTGCGCGCACCGGAGCTGGCGGGCGCCAAGCTCGCGACGCCGACATCCGGCGAGGTGCTGACCGATGCATTTTTCACACCGGTCTTGCCCACGCCCGGCCACGAACGCGAAGGCCGCAAGTCACTGTTGGCCGCCGCCGAGATCATCAACCAGCAGGATGCCTACGATCCGACCGGTTATCTGCTGCGGCGATTCGCGTTGTGGGCCCATCTCACCAATACACCACCACCTCGCAGGCACCGGCAGACGGAGCTGATGGCAGTGCCGGCGGATGTCGCCGACAGCTACGGGAAGGCACTCGATACACGAGGCGTCGACCCCACCCTGTTGCAGCGTGTCGAACGCAGCGTGACGTCGTCTCCGTACTGGCTGCGCGGCAGCTACCTCGCCGCCGGCATCGCCCGACGGCTGGAGATGCCGCTGGTGGCCGAGGCCATCCGCCAGTCGAGCGAGCGCTTCGTCACCCGGCTACCGGCCCTGCTCAAGCTGGAATTCGCCGACGGGCGTCCGTTCGTGGACGGGGAGACACAAGCGTGGATCAGCGGCGCTGCGGCAGGTGACGCGTCAAGCGGCGCCGCTCACGACTACGCGGCCGTGCGTGACGAGCTACACGGCTTGCTCGGCGTCGAAGGCATCGAGCCCATGCTGCGCCGACTTGAAACGATCCAGCAGGAAGCGACCGACCTGCGGCACCGCTGTCACGTCATGAGCATTGCCGCCGAACTGCTGCGGTCCCGCCATCTCACCTGGCTCGCAGATGGCCTGAGCGCCCGCGCGTATCAGGCCATGCAACACGCATCGGCCCCCGAATGGGAACCCGAACTCTTCAGCCTCCTCGCACGGCAACAGGCGGGCAGCACGGAACACAAGGATTAAAACAGGAGCATCTTCATGGGGAACATCTGGTCGAATCTGCAACGTTACGGGTGGCGCTTGCTGCGCTGGGGGCGGCAAGGTGCGCCTCTGCTGCAACTGCTGCTCGTGGCGCTCGCGCTCGCCGCCATCTGGTGGCTCGGACCCAAGTGGATCTGGGGCACCTACCGGCCCCTGGGCAGCCTTACCGCACGAGCATTGGCAACCGTCGTCCTGCTCGTGCTGCCGCTGCTGATGTGGGCCTTGCGCCTGCGCAAACGCACGCAACGCCTGGAAGCCGAACGACAGCAGGTAGAGGACCGGAAGGTTGATCCGTGCCTGCGTTACGTGCAGGCGCAGGAGCGTGACCTCGATCACAGCCTCGCCACGCTGCAAGCCAATCTCAAGAGCCGCCAGGCGCTGTACCAGCTGCCGTGGTACTTGGTGCTGGGGCAAGAGAATTCAGGCAAGACAAGCTTCGTCAATCGATCCGGGCAGACCTTCTCGCTCACCGGCGAAATGAAGGCCGGCAGTCGACGCATGCAAGAGGACCCTGACAAGATCTACGCCATCGACTGGTGGATGGGTGACCAGGCCGTGCTGATCGATCCGCCCGGCGAGCTGATCAGCCAGCCACGGATTGCACAAGCCGCCGACGTAGACCAAGCGGAAAGCGAAAGCCCGTCCGTCCTGCCTGCGAGGCTGGCGCGGCATCGCGCGCTCCCGGAAGATCTCCACGCACGGCTGTGGGACAGCTTCGTCGGCTGGCTTGGCCGCAACCGCAGCCGCCGTCCGCTCAACGGTGTCGTGCTGATGGTCAGCCTGGAAACCCTTGCGCACCAGACCGTGAGCGACCGCAAAGCGCTTGCGGCACTGCTGCGAGCACGGCTGGCTGAACTGAGCCGCCAGCTCGGCACACGGCCGCCGCTGTACGTGGTGCTCAGCAAGTTCGACCTGCTGGAAGGTTTCGAAACGCTGTTCGCTCGCTTGCCCCGCTCGATTCGCGAGGACATCTTTGGTTTCAGCTTCACCCTCGATTCAGTCCAGCGCTACGACGCCTGGCTCGATGAACTCGGTACGCACTACGACACGTTCCTCCGTCGCTTGAACGAACAGGTATTCGATGCACTGGCCGACGTGTCCGAGCTGGTGCAACGTGAGGCACTGTATTCGCTCACCCGACAGCTCAGCGGCCTGCGTTCCGTACTGCTGGATTTCCTTGCCGATGTCCTCGGTAGCGACCGCTACGTCACCCCGGCGCTGCCGCGCGGGGTATTCTTCTCATCGGTCTACCAGCAAGGTGTGCTCAACAACGCCTTCATCGCCACCGCGTCACAGACCTATTCTCTGCGCAAGCCGGTCAACGTCATGCAGCCTAGCGGACGCGCGCTGGTCTACTTCACACAGCACCTGTTCCAGCGCGTCGTGTATCCGGAGTCCGGTCTCGCGGGCGATAACCCCAAGGTCATCGCCGACAAGAAGCACGCGCTGGCGCTACGCTTCGGCGTAGCCTCTCTCGGCAGCGTGCTGGTGATCGGCGCGTGGTACCACTACTACGCATTGAACCGCGACAAGGCGCTCGCCGTACTGGAGCGTAGCCGTGCCTTCAGCGCCCACGCCATCGACGGCGCACTCGATCCGACTGGCCGTAATCTGCTGCAACCGCTGAACCAGATTGCCAGTGCCGTCGCCGTCTATGGCGACTACCGCGACGCGTGGCCGATCGTCGCCGACCTGGGCCTGTACCAAGGACGCACGATCGGACCGAAGGTCGACCAAGCCTATCTCGCCCTTCTATCGCAGCGCTTCCTGCCGGCGCTGGCAAGCGGTGTGATGCAGCAGCTCGATGCACCCGGTGCGGACAGTGATACGCAACTCGCCGCGCTGCGGGTCTATCGCATGATCGAGGATCGGCCCAACCGCCGGCCGCCGGTCGTGGAAAACTGGATGACGACCCAGTGGCAGGCCGCCTTCCCGGGCGAGAACGGCGTGCAGCGCGCGCTGCTGAGCCATCTCGACTACGCAATGAAGTACGCCGATGCCCGTCTGCCGCAATACCAGGAGCGCATGTCGGCCGTGCAGCGCGAACTGCGCGCGATCCCGCTGCCGCAGCGCGTATATATGACCATGCGCCGCCAGGCCGGTACCTCGCTTCGTGCCCCGCTGGATCTGCGCAATGAGATCGGCCCGGCCTACGACATCGTCTACGAACCCGAAAGCGCCGTGTCTGCCCAGGGTGCCAACCCACCCGCCAACGGTCGCATCGACGCGCTGCTGACCGCCAAGGGCTATCGCGCCTACTTCGCCCCGCATAGCCAGGATCTCACCGAGCTGGCCATGATCGACCAGTGGGCACTCGGCGAACGACGCGACATAGACTACTCCGACGCCGACAAACGTGCCCTGGCCGACCGCATCCGCGCGCTCTACAGCCGCGACTACATCGACACCTGGCAGCGCAACCTCAACCACATCGCCGTGCGCAACTTCCAGGACATCGGCCAGGCCGTCACCATCCTGGGTAGCGTGACCAGCCCTGCGGCACCGTTACGACGCCTGGTGGAAACCGTGCGTGACAACAGCGAGCTTGGCAACAAGCCCATCAACGGTGCCGGCACCGACGCGTCAGGAAGCCAAGTCAAGGCCGCTGCGCTGCCCGCCAAGATGGATCTGCCTGCCGGCACCGTGGACGAGCCGCTGCCGGTCATCACCATTGCCCGCGCTTTCGCACCCATGAGCCAGTTGCTCGACGCCAAGAGCGGACGTGCCGCTTATCTGGACGAAACCATGCAGAGCATCGGTGCCGTGCAGGATACCGTGCGGACCGTTCACGACAGTCCAGATCGCGGCAAGGCCGCGCTCGACATCGTGCTCGATCGGTTCGCCCTCAAAGGCCCGGACCCCATCGCCAACCTCCAGCGAATCGCCAGCGGACTACCCGAACCATTGAATCACCAGGTCGGCAAACTGGCCAATGAATCGTCGCGCGTGTTGCTGGTGGAAGCCTTGCGCGAACTCGAAAAGCGCTGGGACACCGATGTTTACCGCTTCTACCGCGAGCACCTGGCCAATCGTTATCCGTTCAATCCAGCCAGCCGTGAAGAAGTATCTCTGGACGACTTCGCTACCTTCTTCGGACCGCAGGGCAAGTTGCAGCAGTTCCGTGACAAGTACCTCAACCTGTTCATCCAGGACAACCTCGAAGCGCTGTACTCGGAACACCTCGGTGGATATCTCGTGCGTAACGACGTACTCACTCAATTGAAGGCCGCCGACAAAATCAGCGACGCTTTCTTCAACAACCGCGGGCAATTGGGTGTGCAGTTCTACATCGAGCCGCTGGGCTTGGCCGCCAATAAGCGCAGCAGCGCGCTCAGCGTCGAGGGGCAACTGATCACCTACAACCACGGCCCCACCACCAGCACCGCCCTCATCTGGCCCAACACGCTCGCGCCCAGCAACGAAAGCCGCATGACCCTGGTCAACGCCAGCGGCAGCAGCAGCGGGCTGATCTATCGCGGCCCATGGTCGCTCTATCGCCTGCTCAGTCAGGCTCGTCTAAACGGGGCCACCAGTACCAGTGTCGACCTCAGCTTTGCTGCCCCCGATGGCGGCATGCGCTATCGCATCAGTACGGAAAAGGCGAACAATCCGTTCACCCAGCCGTTGTTCAAGGGCTTCGTGCTGCCGCGCATGTTGTTGCAGGACGAGCGGCGAGTAGCGACTCCGGTGGGCAGGCAAGCCACAGTCGAATTCAAACTTGACATGCGACAAGAGAGCGTCCCACTGCTCTCCAGCGGTCAGCGCTCCAGCACGCCACCCGGCGCGCCGTCTTCGTAGAGCGGCAAGCCGGGCTCATCGCTATCTTGCACTGCCTGATAACCACCCTCACATGGCTATCGGGCAGTTCGGAGTGAAGGTGGAATAATACCCACGCAGGCCTGGCATCGGTTCGATGGCCGACGCCTTATGACAGAACGTATCGGCATCGTCGATGCGTGGATATGCCAACCGCGCAGCACCCTGCACGCCAGGAACGAGCGCGCCAGTCAGGCAAACTGCACCCACTAAGTAGCAAGAGTGCCGCCAACAACCGTATGGCATTCGGCGCACTCACCGTGCAGGCGGAGGACAGCCCTCGCACGAGAACGAGAATGAGGTGATGCGGCGCTGCTCGGTCCCATCGACGCTGAAGCCGAAATCCATCGTTGGCCCATTTTCAACCACTTCCGTGTGGGCCGAGCAGCGGCGGAGTTCGTCCAGGCGAAGACAGTCGTAAAACAGCGGATGCCGGGATTTACGACCCCATCGCGAAATCTCCCGCAAGGTCGTCTCGGCATCCACACTCACACCGTTGACTTGCAGATAACCCTTGAAGGCTCCGCGAAGCATAGGCTCGCCATCAGCGTCCGTATCGGGACCTGAATTATCGCGGAGGCGCACATAGAGCGACGAGACTTGGTAAGCACCGCTCTTCTGCGCCTTGTCTAGCATCTGATTCCTTCTCTCTCTATGCTTTCCATATGCTTCGTCAGACGTAGGGTTGGTATCGTAGAATCGCTCCGCCAAGCTGGCGAGCGCTTTCTCCGTACCCTCATCCACTCGTGTAGTCACGCCGATGCCGAGGCTATCCCAGACTAGAACCTCGCCGAGACGATCTTGTCGGCTAGGCGGACCCAGTACTTTCCACCATTCCGAGACAGGTGCTTCGAGCACCAACCGTTGACCATCCAAGGTGATGCGATTGATCTCCACAATCAATTCAGGCTTTGCGCCGCGCGAAGCTTTCCTCGGTACGCCATGCACCAGATCATCGGCCCGTTCGGTAAGCTCCAGCATTTTGTCCAACAACTGAATAACACCCTCTTCGACGCCCGGCCCCGGTGCGGATGGGTGTTCCGGTTGAACTCGGCTACACCCGCTGGATAGCAGGAGTATTGCTAGCAGCCGTGCCCATCGCGAGTTCTTGATTGGCATCATGAGAGTTGGTTCTTTTCGCCAAACAGCGTTTCATAATGCTTCTGGATATAGTCACGGCCAGCCACGCCATGCCGTCCCATCTGCCATAAACGATCCAGCACTTGTTTGCCATACACCTCATGAAGGTGCTCCAGCTCGGTGCGGGATGCACCGCGACGAATGGCCTCGGGATTAGCCTTGGCCCACGCTTTGACTGTAGCGTCTTGCCAATAGCAATCGTTGGGATGGACAAGGTAGCTAGAGGCCACTGCCACCGGATCGGGGCCGGGACGCCCCTCCCACCGGTCCTTCATCACCTGGCCGACGCTGCATACCGCTTGCCTAGCCAATGTTGCTGCCAACGTATGGAAAGGGTGCACGTCATGATCCTTAGCCAATTGAGAGTGCGTCGGATCAAGGCCCGCGTCGGCATTAGGATCACTGCCTGTGTGCGTTTGCACATCGTCCACGCTGTTGCCAACCAGTTGAAGCATCGCCTGGAAGACTTGATTGTAGGCGTTGAGGGCGTAGCGCACGGGCGTTCCCAGCAGCCAGCCTACTTTCGACACTCGCTCGTAATGCGGTAAGCCCGCAATGGTGTCGCGCATTGCCAAGTAGCGATTGAAGGCCACCAAATATCTGGAATCGCTATGGTCCTCTAACAGAATCGCCAACATTCTCTCGCCATCCGAACGCTCTCCCGGCCGAATCGCCTTAAATTCCCTCTCGTCTATAGGAAACACCAGTTGCGCCATGGGTTCGGCAAGGCTGGCGACGACATCCAGCGAGCCGAACATCCCGGTGACCACTGGCAAAGCGTGCCGACTTTGCTTCCGATGGCGCGGCGCTGTCCAGGCCAGTACGTTGGGGTAGAATTTGCGCAGACTCAGCTCCACGAAATTTGAATGGGAAAAATAGTCCTCTAAAACATGCAGCGCAGCACCAAAGTGGCGAAAGCGTTTCGCTTCAGTCCCATCCTTTAGTGCGTCTTCCAATTGCTCGCCCATATACATCTTGGAATCAACGATATACCGCTTCATCGAAGTGATTGGGTCAACAGCCAGACGAGGATCTCCCGTCAGCGCCCACGGCTCGAACGCGGGATCTACAGTGCGTGGATCGGCGGGACTAGGCTTGAAGTTGCAGGGATTATCGATATGCTCGCTCGGGCGATAGACGCCCAGCATGTTACGGTTAAGCAAATGGGTTTTACTCTTGCCGACCTCTAGTCTTTCACTCGGATCCATCTGATTACGGATGGTGTGAAACTCGCGCAAGGCAAGCAGATCAACCACGCGTGTCAGGACGTCTCGCGACAGATAGCGGGAAAGATCTTTTTTTGCATTGGGTGGTCGGACGATGCTAGGGTCCAGCAATTGTGAATAGTCGCGCAGCCAGTTTCCGAAGTAGATTTGCTTGCGTTGTCGTGCGTTGAAGCCAACCTCGCCAAGGGCATCCTCGATAGACTCGTGGCCAAACGAACTGTTGGGTTGCGTGGCGTGGTGTTCGCCACGCCCTGCGCCAAAGGCTTCGCGGCTACCGACCTTTTCTTCAAGCGCGTCGGCATCGCCTCCCTGCAGAGCACGAATAGCCTGTGAGGCTTCGGCATAGTCAAGCGTCAACGGGCCGCTGCCTGTAGGGCCGGAGAAACGGGCATAGGTGACTTGGGTAGTCGATTCGATATCGAGGTCGATCAGGGCCATGCGGTATGCATAGCGCGCCCCTTCGTCAAGTGGGCTATCATCCTCCAACGTAGAAGAACCATCGGTGTGGCGATCTGCGAGGTCGCGCCGAAGCACGTTATCGATATGATGGCCAAATTCATGAAGCAGCGCAGTCAATAGTAGGCCAGACGCGTCTTTATCGCTACGTGCACGCTCCACTGCCATGCTATGCACGCGAACCATGCGTTCATGGTTGTCGTAGTCGGCCGGCGACTTGCCATGCTTCACCAACCGATGTTCGGGGTTGGCTATGGTGCCTTGGCGCAGACCATCGTATAACTTGATGTAGGTGTGAGCAGGAATATCAAATCCGAAGATCGGCGCGAGCATCAGCGTGAATTCACCCTTCGTGCTGTGCCGCGCGACGCTCGTGAGTTGATCTAAGGCAAAGGTGCTTTCGATCAGACCGTCCTCTTCATAAAGCGTCGGAGGCTGATCGGGAGTAACCAACATACCTGCCATGTCGATGGCGTTGCGCAAGCCCTTTTTTGTGCCGCTAAGCGGACCTTTGAGATAAATACCGACACCGTTCAGCTCGATGCCGCTATCGTCCAGCGTGATGGTGCCGCCCGGACCGCGCAGCCTGAATACGTCGCCAGCGTGAAGCTCGATGACATTAGTCCGCGTGGTTATGGCCTGTCCGGCCTCGATATCGACACGGCCCTGCACGTGCTGCGCGTAATGTCCGCCAATATCCACCGTGTGGTTGGCAGCCGTCTTGTCGCGGCGGCTATTGCCTACCTCTTCGGTGCGATCTTTCGCGGTTGTGATGGTGTGATTGCGGCCGATGGTCAGAAAGTCGTCCTGGCCGATGTCGTGTCGGCGATCCCGCCCGATCGTGACCTGTTCGTCGTGCCCCACCGTCTCCTTGCGGTCGTTGCCGATCGCAATCGTCTCGTCGTGCTCGACCTGCTCGCTGCGGTCATTGCCAACGAAGGTGGTTTCGTCGTGGTTGACGTGGATGTTCTGATCGCGCTGCGCGTGGACGTAGATTTCCTCTTGTCCGGCCTCGTCCTCGAAACGCAGCTCGTTGAAACCTTCGCCCTTGTGCGTCTGGCTCTTGATCGTCATCCGCGTCTTGTGCCGCGGCAGTTCGTAGGGCGGTAGCTGCAAGCGGTTGTAGGTGCGGCCGGTGATGACCGGTTGGTCCGGATCACCGTCGAAGAAGTCGACGATCACCTCTTGCCCAATGCGCGGGATCGCCATATGGCCCCACAGCGCGCCCGCCCAGTTCTGCGCGACGCGGATCCAGCAGGAGCTGTGCTCGTCGTGCCGGCCCTGACGATCCCACGGAAACTGCACCTTCACTCGGCCGTACTCGTCGGTGTAGATCTCTTCACCCTCCGGGCCCACGACCACCGCCGGCTGGGGGCCGTCGATGCGCGGGTGCGGCAACGGCTCGGCGCGCCATTCGGCATCGTCCGGCACCAGTACCGCTTCGTAGCGGTAGTACGTGCCGTGTCGTGCGTCGGCGCTTTCTTCCGCCTGACTGGTGTGTTGCTTGCCGTGATGCATCAGGCTCACCGGACGCCAACTCCGGTTCATGTCCTCGCGTGGGTGGCCCGTGAGCGCGAAAGCAATGCCCGGCTTCAAGCGCGCGTCGTCGCCACTGACGAACGCCACGCGTGCATCGCGCCGGTGGCCACGCAGACGATCGTGAGTGAACGCCTTGCCGCTGGCTTCGTGTTTATATCGGCCCGGGTAGTCATAGCGTGCGTAGCCTCGACCCTGATGGTCGAGATCGGTGCCGTCACGCGGGTACTCGTGGTTGAAGCGCGGATTCTTGAACGTGTAGTCGCGCTGCACTTGGCGCGCAGTACGCACGTTCTCGGTGTAAGCGAAGGTCCGTAGGCTGGGTTGTGGCTGATCGCCGCCCGGCGTCGGGTTGTAGATCACCGGCTCGCCGTCAAGACGGCCGAAGATGAACAGCCGATCGCAGTGAATCAGCCGGTGCCCCTCTTTGCCGTGCTTGAAAGCGTAGAAAAAACCTTCCTCGCGCAGGATGCGTTCGACGAAGTCGTAGTCAGTATCACCGGCCTGCACGCAATACTCACGGGCGAGGTGTTCGTTGGTGGCGCGTTGCTCGTAGTTCATCGTCAGCTCATGCGCCTTGAGCACGGCGACTGCGATCTCGGTCACGCTCAGGGTCTGGAAGATCCGCCAGTCGGACGAGAGCTTGAGCCGCGCGAGGCGCGGCTCGACCACCGCCGAGTAGCGGGTACGCCGAAAGCCGGTGTCGCCCTGAACGAACGACGAAACCGCACCATGCACATAGCGCACGGGCTGGCCACCCTGCCAGATGGTCAACAGCCCATTCCGATCGAGCACCTGTCCAAAGTCGATGGCCGGATTGGCACTGGCCAGTTCGACCTCCAGGCGAAAGGTCTCGGACAACCCCTCATGCAGCGTGAACTCGACGACCTCGAATGATTCGTCGCCAGCAGTGAAGGTAAAACGCAGGTCGGATGACATCACCATAAGCATTCCTTACCGGTCCATGATCGAGCCGTCGATCTACACGTGCGCCGAGCGACCGGCGTATGCACTGGTCGCTCGGACCGCCCGAACTTAGGCTTCCTGCGGCTTGCGCCAGTCGTCCGAAGCCTCGGTACCGGCGATCGCATGAGTCCAGGTGATCTTGCGGTACGCCATCGAGACCTTCACCAATTGGGTGTACTCGGCCTTGCTGGGGTCCTGCGCGTGCGGCAGCGCGGTGTTGATGTTGACGATCGTGGCGTCTTCCAGCTTGGTCGTGAAGAAATGCTCCTGCTTGCCTTCAGTAGAGGTGCGATACCACTTCACTTCCACTTCCGGGAGCGTCTCGCCCGCCGCCAGCGCCTGGTACAGCAGCGGCGTGGCCTTGTTCAGCGGTGCGGTGAAAGTGAACGGCTTGTGTACGCGCTGGCCCGACGGCTGGCCGCTCTGCGGATCGGTCGGCGTCGCGATCAGGTGTTCGATTTCCTGGACCAGGATCTGGTCTTCGTGGCCTTCCTGGTACACGTTGCCCACCGAGTCGGCGGTGAAGGCGCCCTGCGTGATGTTGCCCTGGGTCTTGCCCTGGATGCTGATATAGGCGGGAGTCGGCATTGGCTGCTTCCTTGAAGTTATTGTCGAAAAGGCCGGTTGGGCCTTGGCGCCGGAATGGCATGGGCTCTTTATGCAATAGCCGTGCCAATCCACACGCGTTGTCGCGCTATTCCTTCAGGATCAATGCGTTAGGGGTATTTGAGAGACATCCGCCAGATATCCGGCAACACGAATCTCAAAAGAAATCGTCTTTTTTGAGGGGAAATCGGGCCATTTTTGGCCCGATCAAAATCAACCCATTGAAAAGAAAGAGAATTTATCGGGCCATTTTTGGCTCGACCGGGCCAAAAATGGCCCGATTGCCCGAACAAGCGCAAATTCATTCAGCGCACGAGGATGAAAAAAGCCCCGAAGGCCAAACGGCATTCAGGGCTTTTTGCGTAGTTTCGCGGGTTCGCAGACTATCTGCAGCAGTCATCAAGCGTAGTCGTACACCCCACGCCCCGTCTTGCGCCCGAGGCGCCCCGCCGTCACCATCTCACGCAGCAACGGGCACGCGCGATACTTCGGATCCCCAAAGTCCTTCACGAACACGTCCATCACCGCGAGGCACACGTCGAGACCGACGAGATCCGCCAGCGCGAGCGGTCCGATCGGATGGTTCGCACCCAGCTTCATCCCCGCATCGATCTCCTCCGCCGACGCGATCCCTTCAGCCAGCACGAAGAACGCCTCGTTGATCATCGGCACGAGAATCCGGTTCACGACGAAGCCCGGCGAATTGCGCACGCCGATCGGCGACTTGTCGAAACGCTCGGTCAGCGCGCGCACCGCCGACGCGGTCGCGTCGCTCGTCTGCAGCCCGCGGATGATCTCGACGAGCGGCATCAGCGGCACCGGGTTGAAGAAGTGCATGCCGACGAAGCGCGCCGGATCGGCGAGCGGCGCCGCAAGCGCGGTGATCGAGATCGACGACGTGTTGGTCGCGATGATCGCTTCGGGCCGCGCAACGGCCTCGATCTGCTTCAGGATGCGGCCCTTCAGCTCGACGTTCTCGGTCGCGGCTTCGATCACGATATCGGCCGCAGCGAGCTTCGCGTAGTCGGTCGACGTCGTGATGCGCGCCAGCGCCGCATCGCGCGTGGCTGCGTCGAGCTTGTCCTTCGACACGAGCCGCTCGAGGCTGCCCTTCAGCGTCGCGATGCCCTTCTCGAGCGCGGCGTCGCTGACGTCGATCATCACGACATTGAGTCCCGCAACGGCGGCGGTCTGCGCAATGCCGTTACCCATGGTTCCGGCGCCCACGACGCCGACAATTTCGATGGCCATGAAATTTCCTGTGTGTTCGGGTGCTGAGCGTTCGATTATCAGATGTTCTCGAAGATCGCCGCAATCCCCTGGCCGCCGCCGATACACATCGTCACGAGCGCGTAACGCCCGCCGATGCGCTTCAGTTCGTACAGCGCCTTGACCGTGATCAGCGCACCGGTCGCGCCGATCGGGTGACCGAGCGAGATGCCCGAGCCGTTCGGGTTGACCTTCGCGGGATCGAGACCGAGCTCCTGCGTGACCGCGCACGCCTGGGCAGCGAACGCCTCGTTCGCCTCGATCACGTCGAGATCGGTGATCTTCAGGCCTGCGCGTTCAAGCGCCTTCTGCGTGGCCGGCACGGGGCCGATGCCCATGTACGCCGGATCGACACCCGCGTGCGCATACGCGACGAGGCGTGCGAGCGGCTTCACGCCCTGTGCGCGCGCGGCGTCCGCGCTCATCATCAGCACGGCTGCGGCCGCGTCGTTGATGCCCGATGCGTTGCCGGCCGTCACGGTGCCGTTCTCCTTCTTGAACACCGGGCGCAGCTTCGTGAAATCGTCCTCGCTCGCGTCGTGACGCACGTGCTCATCGGTGTCGAACGCGACCTCGCCCTTCTTCGTGCGGATCGAGATCGGCAGGATCTGATCCTTGAAGCGCCCTTCCGCAATCGCGCGCGCCGCGCGACGATGCGATTCGAGCGCCAGCGCATCCTGCGCGTCGCGCGAAATGCCGTACTTCTCCGCGACGTTCTCGGCCGTCACACCCATGTGGATCGTCTGGAACGGGTCATGCAGCGCGCCGAGCATCATGTCGACGAGCTTGCCGTCGCCCATGCGCTGGCCGAAGCGCGCGGCCGGCACGGTGTACGGTGCGCGGCTCATGTTCTCCGAGCCGCCGCCGATCGCGACGTCGGCGTCGCCGAGCATGATCGTCTGGGCGGCCGACACGATCGCCTGCAGGCCCGAACCGCACAGGCGGTTCACGGTCAGCGCGGGCGTATGCTGCGCGACGCCGCCGTCGATCGCCGCGACGCGCGCGATATACATGTCCTTCGGCTCGGTGTTCACGACGTGGCCGAACACGACATGCCCGACCGCATCGCCCGGCACGTTCGCGCGCGACAGCACTTCGCGCACGACCTTCGCGCCGAGATCGGTCGGCGAGAAATCCTTCAGGCTGCCGCCGAAATCACCGATCGCGGTACGGACACCGCTCACCACCACGACTTCTTTCGATGCATTGCTCATCGTCTCACTCCGGTTCGTTCGCGCCCGCAGGCGCGGGGATACGTTGCGTTACATGTTCGGGTAATTCGGCCCGCCACTGCCTTCCGGCGTGACCCACACGATGTTCTGCGTCGGGTCCTTGATGTCGCAGGTCTTGCAGTGCACGCAGTTCTGCGCGTTGATCACCAGGCGATCGCTGCCGTCGTCGTTCTTCACGAATTCGTACACGGCCGCCGGGCAGAAGCGCCCCTCCGGCCCCGCGTACGTACGCAGGTTCACGTTCACCGGCACGCTCGCATCCTTCAGCGTCAGGTGCGCCGGCTGGTTCTCCTCGTGGTTCGTGTTCGAGATGAACACCGACGACAGCCGGTCGAACGTCAGCTTGCCGTCCGGCTTCGGGTACTCGATCGGCTGGCATTGCGACGCCGGCTTCAGCATCTCGTGATCGGCATGCTTGTGGTGCAGCGTCCACGGCACGTTGCCGCCCATCACCTTCTGTTCGAGCCCGACCATCAGCGTGCCGAGATACAGCCCCTTGGCCATCCACTGCTTGAAGTTGCGCGCACGGTGCAGCTCCGTGTACAGCCACGACTGCTTGAAGGCGTCCGGGTAGGCGTTGAGCTCGTCGCTCTGGCGGCCGGCCTGCACCGCGTCGAACGCGGCGTCGGCCGCGAGCATGCCGGTCTTGATCGCCGCGTGGCTGCCCTTGATCCGCGATGCGTTCAGGAAGCCTGCGTCGTCGCCGATCAGCGCGCCGCCCGGGAACACCGTCTTCGGCAGCGACAGCAGCCCGCCCGCGGTGATCGCGCGCGCGCCGTACGACACGCGCTTGCCGCCTTCCAGGAACGCGCGGATCGACGGATGCGTCTTGTAGCGCTGGAATTCCTCGAACGGCGACAGGTACGGGTTCGTGTAACCAAGGCCCACCACGAAACCGACCACCACCTGGTTGTTGTCCATGTGATACAGGAACGAGCCGCCGTACGTATCGGACTTCAGCGGCCAACCGGCCGTGTGGATCACGAGGCCCGGCTTGTGCTTGGCCGGGTCGATTTCCCACAGCTCCTTGATGCCGATCCCGTAGGCCTGCGGATCCGCGTTCGCGTCGAGCTTGAACTTCGAGATCAGCTGGCGGCCGAGGTGGCCGCGGCAGCCTTCGGCGAACAGCGTGTACTTCGCGTGCAGCTCCATGCCGAGCTGGAAGTTCTCGGTCGGCTCGCCGTCCTTGCCCACGCCCATGTTGCCGGTCGCGACGCCCTTCACCGAGCCGTCGTCGTTGTACAGGATCTCGGCGGCCGGGAAGCCGGGGAAGATCTCGACGCCCAGGGCCTCGGCCTGTGCCCCAAGCCAGCGCGTGACGTTGCCCAGCGAAATCACGTAGTTGCCGTGGTTCTGGAAGTTGGCGGGCAACGCCCAGTTCGGCGTGGTGACGGCGCTCTTCTCGGACAGGAACAGGAAGCGGTCTTCCGTCACCTCGACGTCGAGCGGTGCACCGCGTTCCTTCCAGTCGGGGAACAGTTCGTTGATCGCGCGCGGATCCATCACCGCGCCCGACAGGATGTGCGCGCCGATCTCGGAGCCCTTCTCGAGCACGCACACGCCGATCTCGGTGCCTTTCTCGGCGGCCAGCTGCTTGAGCCGGATCGCTGCCGACAGCCCGGCGGGGCCGCCGCCGACGATCACGACGTCGTATTCCATCGATTCGCGCGGGCCGTACTGCGCGAGCAAGTCCTGTGTGGTCAAAATCCTGTCTCCTCCTGCGTCCCGACCGTCAGCCGGTCAGAACTGGTCTTCCGTCAACGCGAGCACGCCCTCGTTGCCCTTCGTGCCGACGATCGACGCTTCGAGCGCGCCCGCCTGCACCAGCACGTGCTCCGCATAGCATTGCGCGATCGCGATCTTCGCATCGAAGAACGCCGGGTCGCTTGCGCGGTTCGCCTGCGCGGCCACCAGCGCGCGGCCCATCTGCCACCCGCACAGCACCACGCCCGCCAGCTTCAGGTACGGCACGCTGCCCGCGAACACCGCGTTCGGGTCCTGCTTCACGTTCGCCACCACGTAATCGACCACCGACGACAGCGCCTTCGCGCCCTTCTCCAGCTGCGCCTTCACCGATGCGGCCGCCGCACCGTCCAGCTTGCCCAGCGCCGCCACCGTCTCGCCGATCTCCGCGATCAGCGCCTTCGCCACCGCGCCACCGTCGCGCATCGTCTTGCGGCCGACCAGATCGTTCGCCTGGATCGCCGTCGTGCCTTCGTAGATCGCCAGGATCCGCGCATCGCGGTAGTACTGCGCCGCACCCGTCTCCTCGATGAAGCCCATCCCGCCGTGCACCTGCACGCCCAGGCTCGCCACGTCGTTCACCATCTCCGTGCTCCAGCCCTTCACCACCGGCACCAGATACTCGTAGATTGCCTGATGACGGTCACGCGTCGCCTCGTCCGAATGGCGGTGGGCAATGTCGCTGTGCGCAGCGGCCACATAGGCCAGCGCCCGTGCGCCTTCGGTCAGCGCACGCATCGTGCCGAGCATGCGGCGCACGTCCGGGTGATGGATGATCGTCACCGACTGCTTGGCCGAACCGTCCACCGGACGGCTCTGCACGCGTTCCTTCGCGAATTCCGCGGCCTTCTGGTACGCACGGTCGGCCACGCCGATGCCCTGCATCCCGACACCGAAGCGCGCTGCGTTCATCATGATGAACATGTATTCGAGGCCGCGGTTTTCTTCGCCGATCAGGTAGCCGATCGCGCCGCCGTGGTCGCCGTACTGCAGCACCGCCGTCGGGCTCGCCTTGATCCCGAGCTTGTGCTCGATCGACACGCAGTGCACGTCGTTGCGCGCGCCCAGCGAGCCGTCTTCGTTGACCAGGAACTTCGGCACGATGAACAGCGAGATGCCCTTCACGCCTTCCGGCGCGTTCGGCGTGCGGGCCAGCACCAGGTGGACGATGTTGTCCGCCATGTCGTGCTCGCCCCACGTGATGAAGATCTTCGTGCCGAACACCTTGTACGTGCCGTCGCCCTGCGGCTCGGCGCGCGAGCGCACCAGCGCCAGATCCGAGCCCGCCTGCGGCTCGGTCAGGTTCATCGTGCCGGTCCATTCGCCCGAGATCAGCTTCGGCACATAGCGCTGCTTCTGCTCGTCGGTACCGGCCGTCAGCAGCGCTTCGATCGCGCCGTCGGTCAACAGCGGACACAGCGCGAACGACAGGTTCGATGCGTTCAGCATCTCGATGCACGGCGTCGCGATCAGCTTCGGCAGCCCCTGGCCGTCGTATTCGGACGGATGCTGCAGCCCCTGCCAGCCGCCTTCGACGAACTGGCGGAATGCTTCCGCGAAGCCCGGCGTCGCGGTCACGACGCCGTCCTTCCAGCTGCTCGGGTTGCGGTCGCCTTCGACGTTCAGCGGGGCCAGCACCTCGCCGCAGAACTTCGCGGACTCGTCGAGCACGGCCTGCGCCGTGTCGTAACCGGCATCCTCGAAGCCCGGCAACTGTGCAACGGCGTCGATGCCGGCCAGTTCCTTCAGCACGAACAGCATGTCCTTGACGGGGGCGTTATAGCTCATGGTCGATGTTCCAATCAGACGGTATATGAGGGGCGCTACAGGGCGCGATGCGGTAAAACCGGCTCAGGCCCAGGCGACGACGTGAGCCATCGTAATGCCGTGGCGGTCGATTCTTATTGTCATATCCGGCCCACCTGGTGACAAAATCGGCCACGGGATGCGGGGGCAAGGCCGGAAGCGGCCGGCTGGATGCGGGTTTGGCCGGAGTCGGTTTTGGCGGTTTCGGGAATTTGGCGAGCAATCGGCGTGCCACGCCGGGGCGATCGGAGCCAGGGTTGCCGGGTGCGAGCGGTGGCTTCCGGACCGCCGGCTTCTCTTGTTCCGCCGCTCGTGCCGCGTGCCGGCAGGCGCTTCCGGCCGGAAGCGGGGACGCGCCCACGGCAAAAGCGTTCACATCGGGGGCGGAGAGCCCTAAAATTCTGCACCGCAAGTCATCGAGCACGACGCTGCCGCTCCTCCCATCGTCGCGGCCGGCCGCAACCCGCGCCGCATGCCGGAGCGATGCATTCCCGCCGGCGGCCGGATCGTCAGCATCGACCGATCGTGATGCCGTGAAGTTGCCATTTTTCAAGAGCGACATTACAATTCGCCTTCAAACAAGAGGCCACGCCCTCGCCCACCAGGGGACATGTCCGGGACGGCCCGGCTCTTTTCTAGGAGAGCCGTATGGCTTGGATATTCCTCGTTCTCGCTGGCCTATTGGAAATAGTGTGGGCCTTCTCCATGAAGCAATCCCTCGGATTTACGAGATTGTGGCCGTCGATTATTACGGTCACGACCATGATTGCGAGCTTCGGTCTGCTGTCGGCGTCCATGAGAGTTCTTCCTTTGGGAACGGCTTATACGATCTGGACTGGCATCGGTGCGATCGGAGCGTTTCTTGTCGGTCTTTTCGTGCTTGGCGAGGCGGCCAGCCTCATGCGGATCGTGGCCGCAGTCCTGATTGTCAGCGGCCTGGTCATCATGAAACTCGCCTCCTGATTCGTCGCAGCCATTGGATCAATGTCGGCCGGCAAGCCTTGATGTCGTGGATTCCACCACACCAACCTGACCCCATAGTTCAGAAACCTGGCACCCGGTTTGTGGTGGCCGCATGTCCCAAGAAAGTGCAGGCATCGTCCGTGCGATTGCTCTCTCGATTTCGACTCGGAATCCAGAGGGCATTCCGCATGGCAGTGTGATAGCAGCCGCCGCGCTTTTTACGACCCAGCGTCGCTACCATCCCGTCGCGTTCGACACTCGAATGCCGATGTGAAATGCGCCACCCATCAACGGAATCGCCAAGCGAGTGATGGCATTCATCACACGCGATTAGCAGTATTGATTAGTTAATTCAGAAACATCCAATCAGCATTTCCGTATTCCGAGGCACACCTCATGCCAAGCGCGCCCCTGCATCATTTGCTCCCAGATTTCCTGCTTGTAATTGCAATCGTCCTGTCGTCGCGAGTAGGAGATTTCACGTCTGAAATAAAGTCGACGCGCGCGATCTACTGGATCGCCGTAGTAGCAACCACGATTTCAGGATTCTGGTTCGCCTATGCCTCGACGGAGCCGCAACGGTACTACTATTTCTCGCAAATGATCGTCGTCGATTCATTTGCCAGCGTGATGAAGTCTGTGGTGTCGCTGGGCTTCGCAGTCACACTCGTTTACTCACGAAGGTACCTCGAGAGCAGGAATCTATTCCGGGATCACACCATTTTGCTCGCCATGTTCTCGTTGCTCGGCCAACTGATCATGATCTCGGGCAACAACTTCCTGACGCTGTACCTCGGTCTCGAACTGATGTCGCTGCCGCTGTACGCGATCGTCGCGCTGCGCCGCGATGCCGCGCAGTCGAGCGAAGCCGCGATGAAGTACTACGTGCTGGGCGCGCTCGCGTCGGGTTTCTTGCTGTACGGCATCTCGATGCTCTATGGTGCGACCGGCTCGCTCGAACTCGGTCAGGTGTACCGAGCCGTCGAAGGCGACATCGACTCGGCCATCCTGATGCTGGGCGTCGTCTTCATCGTCGCCGGTGTCGCGTTCAAGCTCGGCGCCGTGCCGTTCCACATGTGGGTGCCGGACGTCTACCAGGGCGCGCCGACCGCGATCACGCTGCTCGTCGGCGGCGGCCCGAAGGTGGCCGCGTTCGCGTGGGGTCTGCGTTTCCTGGTGATGGGCCTGCTGCCGCTCGCACAGAACTGGCAAACCGCGCTCGTGATCCTCGCTGCGCTGTCGCTGATCGTCGGTAACATCACCGGTATCGTCCAGCGCAACATCAAGCGGATGCTCGCGTACTCGGCGATCTCGAACATGGGCTTCGTGCTGCTCGGCCTGCTCGCGGGTATCGTGAAGGGCGACGCGGCGGCACCGGCGAATGCATACAGCTCGGCGATGTTCTACGCGATCGTCTACCTGATCACGACGCTCGGCTCGTTCGGCGTGGTGATGCTGCTTGCGCGCCGCGATTTCGAAGCCGAAACGATCGACGACTTCAAGGGCCTCAACAAGCGCAGCCCGGTGTTCGCGTTCGTGATGATGGTCATGATGTTCTCGCTGGCAGGTATCCCGCCGACCGTCGGCTTCTACGCGAAGCTCGCCGTGCTCGAGGCGACCGTCAACGCGGGCCTCACGTGGCTGGCCGTGCTGGCCGTGATCACGTCGCTGTTCGGCGCGTTCTACTACCTGCGCATCGTAAAGCTGATGTACTTCGATGCACCGCAGGATGCGACGCCGATCTCGGGCGATTTCAGCAAGCGCGTGATCCTCGTGCTGAACGGCGTCGCAGTCGTCGTGCTTGGCATCTTCCCAAGTCAATTGCTGACGGCCTGCCTGCGCGCAATGAGTCATTCGTTGCTTCTCTAGCAGGTCGTTGAATGACTGTCCGGCCTGCCGTATTTTTCCATCCGCTGTTCGCGATAACCACCGCGAAGCGTTCGATTTCGGCTCATTCGCCCGATTTCAATGCGAATGAATCAACGTCGTGGGCTTCCCGGCGCCCACTCCGGTACCTCAGGCGCTCTGCGGGCGCAACGCGGCCAGCGATCTCAATCGTGTCGGTTGCAGGCTGCCATCGTCGGGGTCAACAGTTGGTCCACTTTCTCTGGACCACGAACCATGACCTGTCGCAGCAGATGCGTCTGCGGAACACATTCTTCCAGCCTCACCGTGCGGAACAACGATTCGTTGTAACCGTCCGTGCCTCGCATCGGCCTGCTCTTCCTTGATCTCGGGAACCGACATCGCGCAGGACGGACCGGGATATTTCAACGGCCTGCCAATGCGCATCGTGGATGCGTGGATGCGCGTTGCGCGGGTCACCGGATTGCAACAAGATGGGCCCGGCGCACACCACTGCACATTGATCGTACATACGGCCTGCGTGCTGCCCATGCTGCCCACGCAAGCAGGACATCCAAGGTCCGTGGCTGCCCATAAGAGCGCTCAGGGGTTCCCGCCGCCGATTCAGCTAGCCGAGAACGCTCGAGACGGTTTCAACCACTTCCTTGAGAAATACCTTGATCATCGGGTGGTTACGCTCCCCGCGGCGATAGGCGACGTAAATCTTGCGCCGCACCTCCGGTTTCAACTTGACCCACGCCACGCCGGCCGGTGCCCGCAGTACCCGGAGCCCGGGGGCAACCGACACCGAGCAGCCCGAGGCCACCATGGCTTCGACCATTTCGGATCCGCGACATTTCGCGTTGATACGAGGCTCGAAGCCGGCGCGGCGACATAAGTCGATGACGAAACCGCCGAAGGTACTCCACGTGGATTCCATCGCCCAGGTTTCGTGCCGAAGATCGGCAACACCCAGCGATGGCATCTTGCTCAACGGATGATCGGTCGCGACCGCCACGTAAAGGACGTCCTCCGCCAGCGGTACAACCTCGATGTTCTCCTGGTCATTGCCCGCTTTGATCGAAAGATCGTCAATCAGTGCGATGTCCGTTCGCCACGCCCGGAGTGCCGCGACCGCGTCAATCGGTTCCAGTTCTTCAAGCCCGATTTCCAGGCGAGGATACGCGGGCCGCAGCTTCTTGAGCACGTCAGGCAGGACAAGCGAAGCAATCGACGGAAACGCGGCAACGCGCAGTTCGCCCACCATCTCGCGCCGCAGCTCTGCCAATTCCGAGCGCGCCTCGTCCAGTACGACCATCACCCGTTCGGCGTGACCTGCCAATGCGTGCCCCGCCGGCGTGAGCCTGACGCCACGGCCGACGCGCTCCGTCAGTTTGACACCCGCCTCCTCCTCCAGCTGCGAGATCTGCTGTGAAACAGCCGATGGCGTCAGGTGCAACGCTTCAGCGGCGGCCGCCATCGTGCCATACCTGGCCAACTCCAGAAGTGCCTTCAGTCGCCCGACTTCCAACGCATACCTCCACAATGTGGATCGTTAAAAATGGCTAATGCATAACCACAAAAACGATAAGTATACGTGGATGAAATTGCTACCTAAAGTAGCCAGCCACAGCAGAGAACGCGGGCATGCCGTCGCTGCACTTCGTGTCCGCAACCCATTGACTGGCAGAACCGTCGACCTCGATCGCTCAGGCCTGTCTGCTCTGGCTGTCGTCCCACCATTTTCCATCGCGTGAAGAAAACGATGCGTGATTCCACACTCAAGATCGCGGTACTTTTCGGCGGCGCCAGCGCAGAGCGCGACGTCTCCATTTCCAGCGCCACTCAAGTGATCAAGGCGCTGCGTTGCGCCGGTCACAGCGTGGTGGCAATAGACACCGCTCGCGGCCCGCTCTCGCCCGAAGAAGATGCGCTTCTCCTGACCTCGCAGATAAAGGACGCACCGCCGCCGTCCGGCGCATCTGCGCAATCGCCCTCAGCTGTCTTCGACCTGCTCCGCTATCGCGAGCTGACCGAAGCCGATGTCGCATTTCTCGCGCTGCACGGCGGCGCCGGCGAGGACGGCACCATTCAGGCGATGCTCGACCTGGCGGGCGTGCCTTATACGGGCAGCGGACACGTGGGTAGTGCAATTGCCATGAACAAGAACATGACAAAGCAGCTGTTCTCCTCCGGCGGCATCCGCACGCCGCGCTGGTTGATGCTGCCGTGCGACTTCGATGACATACCCCGGCGCGTCGGCTTTCCGCTCATCGTCAAGCCGAATCGGCAGGGCTCGACAGTGGGCCTGTCGCTGGTGCGCGCTCCCGACGAACTGGAAAACGCCGTGCGCCTCGCTCGGCAGTTCGACACGCAGGTGATGGTGGAGCAGTACATCGCCGGCCGAGAGCTGACGGTCGGCGTGCTGGGCACACAGGCACTGAGCGTGGGTGAAATCGTCATCGAGCCGGGGACGATTTTCGATTACCGGTCGAAGTACCAGGCGGGACATGTGCATGAGCAATTTCCGGCCACCTTGCCAGCGGCCACGCTCGAAGCGGCGCAACGGATCGCGTTGCGCGCTCACGCGCTACTGGAACTCGACGGCTACAGCCGCACGGACCTCATGCTGGATGCGCAGGGCATGCTCTGGTGTCTCGAAGTGAACACGCTGCCGGGCATGACCGCCACGAGCCTGCTCCCGCAGTCCGCGGCCGCATCCGGTATTGCGTTTTCACAGCTCTGCGAGCAGATCTGTCTCGCGGGCATCAATCGCGATCGGGCACTCGCATGACTTTCAACGCGCCAACCTCTTTCGCGCGCCATGCGCGAGCGACCCTCCAGGGATTGTTCGGCTTCGACTCGATCCGGATACCGCGTTACCCTCTGCTCGACGACGCAACGCCGATTCACCCCCTGCCGCGCCTGAGCGCCTATCTCGGCGGTGCGACCATTCATGTGAAGCGGGAAGATATAGCCGGCGTGGGCGGCGGCGGCAACAAATTGCGGAAACTGGAACTCCTGATCGGAGAGGCATTGCAGTCAGGCGCCGAAACAGTCATCACGGTTGGCGCCAGGCAATCGAATCACGCACGGCTGACCGCGGCTGCGGCGGCCCGCGCGGGGATGCGATGCGAGGTGGTTCTCACACGCTCCGTGCCGCGCGACGACGCCGATTACGTTGAAAGCGGCAACATCCTGCTCGACAGCCTGTTCAACGCACGCGTGCACGATTTGCCTGCTTCGGCCGATGCGATGGCGTACGCCATCGCCCGTGCAGACGAGCTGCGTGCGTCAGGGCAGCGTGTCTATATCTGTCCGTTCGGTGGATCGAGTCCGGTTGGCTGCCTCGCCTACGCTGCGTGCGCAGCGGAAATCGTCCAGCAGTCCCGGGCGCAAGGTAACCACTTCGATCGCATCATCGTGCCCAACGGAAGTGGAGGCACGCATGCCGGGCTGATTGCCGGCTTTGCGGCACTCGGGGCCGGGACGATCGAAGTCGACGGCTACACCGTCTATGCCCCCGCCGCAGAAGCGCATCGCGCCACGCTCGACAAGGCGCAGCAGACGGCCCGTATCCTCAATCGCGATACGGAAATCTCGCCCGAGGCCGTTCGCGTCGACGCCTCGCAACTCGGCCCCGGCTACGGTATCCCCACGGACGCCATGCGCCAGGCTGTCCGGCTGCTGGCCTCAAAAGAAGGACTCTTGCTCGATCCTGTCTATAGCGGAAAGGCGTTTGCGGGGCTCATCGAAGGGGTTACCTCAGGTCGTTACGCCCCCGACCAAAACATTCTCTTCGTCATGACCGGGGGATTACCGGGTTTATTCGCCTACCGGCACGAGTTTCAGACGGCGCGAGATCGCGCGGGAATGAACGAATGACCGGATGATAGGATGGCGGCACTCTTCGATTCCAAGCGACACATAACACGCATGTCCATCCTGCCCCCGGCCACCCGACACTCGCTCGTCGAATCGGCAATCGAAATCCTCAAATCCAATATCACTTCCGGCATCTGGCAGGTCGGTCAGCGCATTCCGACCGAGCTCGATCTCGCGAAACAGCTCGAGGTCGGACGCAACACGGTACGCGAGGCCGTTCGCACGCTCGCGTATTCCGGCGTGCTCGACGTGCGCCAGGGCGACGGCACTTATGTGCGGCGCGATGTCGATCCGGCCGACACGATGCGCAACGTCGATCGCGCCGCGCGCGGCGACCATCTCGAGCTGCAATGCATGCTCGAAACGGAGTGCGCGCGCTTCGCGGCACGCCGGCGCACCGACGCGGATCTCGCGACGCTGCGCAAGCTGCTGAAGGCGCGCGGCGAGCGCGAAGCGTCGCGCGACGTGAAGAAGTTCGTCGAGCGCGACCGCGCGTTTCACATCGCCGTGGCCGCCGCGTCGCACAATCACGCGCTCGAAGCGCTGTATCGCTACTTTTCGGGCTCGATCCTCGCGAATATCGAGGACGTCCTCGTCGAACTCGACAAGGCCGCGATTCCCGAGCCGGACCTGCAGGCGCACCAGGCATTGCTCGACGCGATCGAGCAGCGCGACGAGAACAAGGCGGTTCGCGCGACCCTTGCGATCCTCAAGCCGCAGATGACCTGGCTCGAGACGCACGAGCCCCACGAGACGCCCGCCGGCTGACGGGCCCGCCCCTCACGACGCGGCGACGGCCGCGATCACGTCGCTCCGCCTTTCAGGCGCGGACCGATCCCGGCGCGCCCGCTAGCGGGTGAAACTCCCCCGGACAACCGGGCAACACTTGCGGCCGGCCTTGCATCATGTAAGATTCGAATGATCCAATCATCCCATGATTGGATCATTCGCAGCGGCACATTGCGAATTTCCCTGTCTCCCCGCTGGGGGAAGGCATTCGACGCGGCACCGCTTCCCTTTTGCTGACAACGGCGGCACATCGATGCACGAGATTTCCATGAAGTCCGGCATGCCTCGCCTGCCCGGCGGTCGACCACGACGGGCAGGCGCCGAAGCCCGGCGTGTTTGCCGCCACCCGATGCCGGTACCAGGCAATAGCACCACCGATGCGTGCGTCACGCGTGATGCCACGCGCAATCGTTGCGTACGCTGCAGTCACGCTACGCGCGCACATCCCGCACGACCATTGCACGGCGTGCACGCGATGAAACGGAGAAACCGATGGCACCCGACCTGAACCTGCTGATTGCGCTCGACGCACTGCTCGAAGAAGGCAGCGTCGTCGGCGCCGCACGCCGCATGAACCTCAGCCCGCCCGCGATGAGCCGCACGCTCGCGCGCATCCGCGAAACGGTCGGCGACCCGATCTTCGTGCAGGCCGGCCGCAAGATGGTGCCGACGCCGCGCGCGCTCGAGCTGCGCGGTGTCGTCCGCGAAACCGTGGAGCGCGCGTCGCAATTGCTCGCCCCGTCCGCGGAAACCGATCTCGGCACGCTCGACAAGCAGTTCAACGTGCGTGCGAACGACATCTTCGTCGGCCTGCACAGCAGCTGCCTGCTCGACGAGATGGCACGCCGGATGCCGCGCGCGATGCTGCGCCTCATGCCCGAGGAAGACGACATCGACGACGACGCATTGCGCAGCGGCCGCATCGACCTGTTCATCAGCGCGTCGCGCCGCCTCGGGCCGGAGATTCGCGTACAGCCGCTGTTCACGACGACCTTCGTCGGTCTCGCGCGCCACGACCACCCGATCTTCGACGACGACATCACGCCCGAGCAGTTCGCGCGCTGGCCGCATATCGGCGTATCGCGGCGCGGCAAGTCGGCGGGACCGATCGACGACGCGCTCGCCGCGCGCGGGCTCGCGCGGCACGTGCTGCTCGTCGTGCCGACACCGTATGCGGCGATCTTCGCACTGCAGGCGTCGGACCTGATCCTGCCGCTGCCCGAGCATCTCGCGCGCGGCGCGGTGCAGGCCGGGCTCGGCGTGCGCACGTTCGAACTGCCGGTGCCGCTCGAAACCGTGCTGATCACGCAGGCGTGGCATCCGCGCTTCCAGAGCGACCCCGCGCACCAGTGGCTGCGGCGTGTCGTGCGCGGGCTGTGCACCGGCCAGCCGGCACTGCATCCGGCGCACGCATGACGCATGCGTCGCACGCACTCGTCGAGTGCAAAGACGTCACTGTTCCGCATCCATGGCTCGACCGTAGACTGGCTTCGTCCTTTCTCACGGAGCGAGCGCAGTGCATGACGCAGCAGATCAAACGCCCGCCGTCGCGCCGCCCAGCCGCCTGAACCGCGCGGCCGCGGCGTTGATCGCGCGCATCGACATTTTTACGCCGCGTGGCGCGTATGTCGTGCGCTCGGTCATCGCCGCCGCGCTCGCGCTCGGCGTCGCGTACCTGCTCGCACTGGAAACACCGTACTCGGCGGCGTCGACGGTGCTGCTCGTGATCAACCCCGTCCAGGGCGCCGTGATCGGCAAGGGCGTGTGGCGCGTGGTCGGCACGATCGCCGGGATGGTCGTCGCGTTCGTGCTGATGGGCTGCTTCGCGCAGCAGCCGCTGCTGTTCATCCTCGGCTTCGCGTTCTGGCTCGGCGTCTGCGTCGCGGGCATGACGCTGCTGCGGCACTTCCGCGCGTCGGGCACCGTGGTGGCCGGCTACACGATCGGCCTCGCGACCTACGGCGCGATGCAGCATCCCGAGCTGACCTTCGAGCACGTGATCGGGCGCGGCTCGACGGTCGTGATCGGCGTCCTGTGCCTGAGCCTCGTGTCGATGCTGCTCGGCACGCGCGACGTGCGCGCGAAACTGGAAGCGCTGGTGACGCGCGTCACGGCCGACGTTGCGCGAGTCATCGCCGCGCAACGCAAAGGCCTCGCGGCGGCGCCCGCCGACGCCAAGCGGCACGCGCTGTTCGCCGGCATCTACGGCATCGACGATCTGCTCGCGCTCGGCAAGGCCGAATCGGAAGATCTCGCGCAACGCGCGGCCGCCGTGCGGCACGGCATGGCGTCGCTGTTCGGCGCACTCGCGGGCGGCATGCCGCCACTGCCGCCCGACAG
>NZ_JAAGPM010000073.1:0-39957 GCF_017104865.1 Burkholderia sp. Ac-20349 | reverse complement strand
GCATGCGGGGTCGTCGCCGTCGCGAGGTCGCGGTCGCAGCGGGCCGCTTCGGCGAGCAGCCGCGCATCGTCGACGCACGTAAAGCCGTTCAGGTAGCGCCAGCGTGCGTGCCGCTCGATCATGGCGTACGCGTATTCGACACAGGAAAACTCCCGGCGCAGGAGCGCGTGCCGGGCTTCGGTGAGCGTCAGGTGTCCCAGGGTGGGCATCGTCGTCGGTCCTCGTGACAGGGGATCGTCACAAGGTAGGGCGCGCCGATTTTGACGCCCATCATCACAATGGATGACCCCGGCCGACGGCCGCGCAGCCGGTCACGCCAGCGCGGCCGCCAGGCTCGCGCGGTTGGCGACGCCCTTCTTCGCCATCACGCGCCGCAGATGCGTGCGGACCGTCGAGAGCCCAATGCCGAGCGTGCGCGCGACGTCCTTGTCGGTATAACCGGCGGCGACGAGCCGCGCGACGTCGCTCTCGCGCTCGGTCAGCCCCGCGCACGCGTGGCGCCGCCGCAGCAGCGCGCGCCGGAAAAACGGCTCGATGCCGTTCAGCAGCAGCTTGTCGCGTTCGGTGAAATCGGGCCGCCCTTGTGCGCGCCAGATGCGCAGGTCGCCGACGTGCGTCGCGCCGTCGAACGCGTAGACGTTGATGCCGTGGTGCATGCCGTCGCGGCACAGGAAATCGTTGTAGAACTCGGTCTGCTCCAGCTCGCGCCGGCTCACCACCTCGTCGACGCAGGTCGCCACGCGGCGCGCACGCAGATGCGACGTCACTGGATCGATATGCTGGAACCATGCTTCGTACCGGGCGATCTGCAACGGATCGACGTTGTACGCGAACCCGTTGCGCCACAGGCCGGTTTGCTCGTCGCAATCGAACGATGCGGCGAAATCCGCGCGAAGCAGCTGCGTGATCGCGGGCAGCACGACCGTCCTCACATCGACGACCGGCCCCAGTTCCTCCAGGCGGGCGACGATGTCGCCGAACAGCCGGAGTTCCTCCGGCGTGATATCGGACACGGCAAGGTTCATGGCGGACGGTTCCTCGGCAAGCCGGTGGAGAACACCTGTATCGAGCGCTTCGACGAGCGATTCCGCGACTCAGGCCCGAACGAGCACGGGTTCGTCACGATGCGCCATGTTACCCGGCTGATCGACGCGTCGCGTATCGCTTATCGAATACGACACCGAGCGGGCGCAGGGTTCGCCCCGGCCATCCAGCACCGGGGCCGGTCGCCCCGGCGCACGAGGCCAGGCAGCCGGTATCCCGGGGAGAACCACGGCCGGCCAACTGCGGCACGACGGGCCGCTGCGTCATGGCGCACGCGTGAAGACCCGGTCAGCGGCCGGCAGCCGCCACCGACGCCTGCCATTGCGCGGCCACGCCGGCGTAATCCCTGACCTTGAAGGCGGAGCCGTCCTGGACGTGGACCCAGCCGAGCGTGCGCTCGGCGAGCGGCTTGTCGTGGTCGTCCGTCGCGATCTTGACGATGGCACGCGCACGCACATGCACGAGACCGTCAGGGTAGTCGGACGACGGGTTCGCCAGCGTCACCGTCACGAACGGCCCGAGATCCTGCAGCAGTCGAGCGGCCGGCGGATTGTCGGCCATCAGCAACGAGCCGCCCTTCACGCGGTCGTCCACGCGAATGGCCGTGCCGCCCGGCCGCCGCTGCGCAGCGGTCGGCTGCGACATCCACAGCACGTGATCCGGGTTGAGATAGACCACATCGGGATCGCCCATCGCGTCGCGGGTTTCAATCCGGGGTATCGGCATGCACAGTCTCCAGTCGAATATCGGGCACCGAATGCGGGTGCGGCGGCACCATGATGATGCCGCAATATGTCGGCTTGCCGCGTGTCTTGCGGTGAATGGCGCGACCGCCGTTGGCTGGATGGCCGAGCGCGGCACACGTTTCTGCTGCTCTGGTGTGCCGATGCCGTCGATCGGCGGGTGACGCCGCTTCGCATCAACGCGATCAGCGACCGGGCAGCGCGCCCGCACCGGCTACCCTCGCCACGTTGCGTCCGCAAGCTTCGCCACCAGCTCGTCGTACACGACCCGGATGCGCCGGGGCATCGGCCCGCGTCGCGGCCGATAGACGTGCAGCTTCCACGGCTCCGGCTCGAGGCCGGGCAGCAGCCGCACGAGGCGCCCCTTGTCGATATATGGCCGGACGAGATACTCCGAGCACTGCGCCAACCCTACCCCCGCACACACGGCCTCGATCTCTACCTCGGTGTCGTCGGTCAGATACGCCGGCGACGACGGGACGAACTGGTGCTCCCCGCGAAACATCCACGGCCACGCCCGCCCGCTCGCGCGGTCGATCAGGCACGTCACCGGCATCGATTCGAGGTCCTTGCGGCTTTTGGGCTCACCCAGCCGCCGGATCAGCGACGGCGCGCCGACGATCCACATCGGCAACGGCCCGACCATGCGCGCGACGAAGCGGTTGTCGCCGATCGCCCCGACGCACACACCGATGTCGATCTGTTCGTCGACCACCGGCGACGGCACGTCCGACAGCCTCAGGTCGGGCACGAGCCCCGGATAGCGCCGCATGAGATCGCTCAGGATCGGCTGGACGTAACGACGCCCCATGCCCGACGGTGCCGTGATCCTGACGACGCCCACCGGCTCGTCGGCCTGGCCGGTCGCGGGCCCGAACAGCCCGTCGACGGCGGCCAGCGCCGTCTGCGCGTCACGCGCGAACGCTTGCCCGAACGCGGTGATCCGGATGCTTCGGGTCGTCCGGTGAAACAGCGTTTCGCCGAGCATCTCTTCCAGTTCGCGCACCGCTCGCGTCACGACCTGCGGCGATACGCCCAGACGCGCGGCCGCCTCGCGGAACGTGGGCGCCGCGGCAGCCGCGGAAAAGATCTTCAGGATGTCGAGTCGGTTGAGCATGGAGAACCCTCCTGGCACGCACAGGCGGCCGCGCTTTTCATTCCCGAAACGGGAATTCTGAATGCGTCATTGTTCCATTTTTTTACGATGGGCGAGCGACCACAATGCACATCAAGCGTGCATCGCAATCGATTCGACTTAGCCACATGCGGCGCTTTCATCCATCACTCTGGAGCATCTCATCATGAACGCAAGCACGAAACCGGTCCAACTCGACGGCCGCATCGCCCTGGTGACGGGCGCAAGTTCCGGCATTGGCCGCGCATCCGCAATCGAACTCGCGCGTCGCGGCGCGAAGGTCGTCGTCTCCGCGCGGCGCAAGCCCGAGCTCGATCAACTGGTCGACGAAATCATCACCGCCGGCGGCGATGCCAAGGCCTTCGTCGCGGACGTCGCGAACGAAGACGATCTGCGCAAGCTGTTCAATTTCGCAGTAGAGACCTACGGACGCCTCGACATCGCGTTCAACAATGCGGGCACGGAAGGCGTGTTCGCGCCGCTGCTCGAGCAGGATGCCGAGCGGTTCGACAGGGTGTTCGAACCGAACGTGCGCGGCGTATTCAATTCGATGAAGTTCGCCGCCGAAATCATGCTGCGGCAGGGGTCGGGCAGCATCATCAACAACGCGTCGATGGGCGGGCTGATCGGCTTCGAGAATGCGTCGGTCTATATCGCGAGCAAGCACGCGGTGATCGGGATGACGAAGACCGCATCGATCGAGTGGTTCAAGCGTGGCGTGCGCGTGAACGCACTGTGCCCGGGGCTGATCGAAACGCCGTTCCATCATCGCGGCATCTGGCCGTCGGAGGAGGCGCAACAGGCGTTTGCCGCATCGACGCCGGCAGGACGCTGGGGCTCCGCCGAAGAAATGGCGACGATCGTCGCGTTCCTCGCGTCGGACGATTCCAGCTATGTGTCAGGGCATGCGCTCGTGGCCGACGGCGGTTACTCGGTGGCATGACCGGTGAAGCACGAGGCCGGGCCGTGGCCGCCTTCGCCGCAACCCGGCGCCGGCTACGCCACCGCCTGCCTCGCATGCAGCCGCAACGCGAGCCACGCGATCCCGACCGCCACCGCGCCGACCACGCCGCCGAACGTGCCGACCCACGGCAGCCCGAAGTCGCCGGCGATATGGTTGCCGATCAGCGCACCGGCGCCGATGCCGACGTTGTACAGCCCGGAGAAGATCGACACCGCCAGGTCGGTGCCCTCCGGCGCCAGCTTCAGCACCCATGCCTGCATGGCGAGGCCGAAGCAGACGATCGCGCCGCCCCAGACCAGCGTATGCACGGACAGCGTGACGATGTTCAGCGCGCACGGGAACAGGATCAGCAGGCATCCCGCCAGCGCGACGATCGACCCGAGCAGGAAGTCGTCCGGACGGTGCGGATAGATGCGGTTGAAGCAGATCGCGGCCGGTATGCCGGCGATGCCGAACAGGATCAGCACGTAGGTAATCCGGCTGCTGCTCGCGTGATTGACGCTCTGGACGAACGGCTCGATGTACGTGTACGACGTGAAGTGCGCGGTCACGACCAGCACGGTGATCGCGTACAGCGCCACCAGCGCGGGCTTGCGCAGGAACACGCCGATGCTGCTGAGCGACCCGGCGCCCTGGCTCGGCAGCACCGGCAACGTGGCGCGCAGCAGCAGCAACGCGACAGCGGCCGCACCGGCGATGATCAGGAACGTGACCCGCCAGCCGAACGTCTCGCCCACCACGCGCCCGAGCGGAATGCCGGCCACCATCGCGATCGCCGTGCCCATCGCCAGCAGGCTGAGCGCGCGGCTTTTCCGGTCGCTCGGCGCGAGTCGCACGGCCAGCGGCACGGAAATCGACCAGAACACCGCATGCGCGCACGCGATGCCCAGCCGGCCGACCATCAGCACCGCGAAATTCCACGCGACGCCGGTCACGACGTGGCTGCCGATGAACACCAGCAATGCCCCCATCAGCAGCTTGCGACGCTCGACATGGCGCGTGGCCAGCGTCAGCGGCAGCGACACGACGGCCACGGCCCACGCGTAGATCGTCAGCATCAGGCCGACGTCGGTCGGCTGCATGTGCAGGCTGTCGCCGATCGCGCTGAGCAGCGCGACGGGCACGAATTCGGTGGTATTGAAGATGAAGGCGGTGAGTGCCAGGGTCAGTACGCCCCACCACGAGTGCTTGGAACTGACGGCGTCCGGTGTAGCCATACCTGGAATCGGCGAGACGAGGGTTGGGGGCGCGCGGCGCGGAGAACCCGGCCCGGCGATCGCCGCGATTGTACCAGCGGCATATGACACGGCGCGGCGCGGGATGGCCGCGGGACATGGTCATGACACGGCCACGCGCCGATAATGTGCCGACCGGCTTCTCACGACCCGTTCGCTCGAACCCCATCGAGCCAGGAGATTCACATGCGCATTGAAACGTCTTTTCTGTTCGATCTCGACGGCACGCTCGTCGACAGCGTCTACCAGCACGTGCTCGCGTGGAAGGAAGCGCTCGATGCCGAAGGCATCGAACTGTCGGTGTGGCGCATCCACCGCAAGATCGGCATGAGCGGCGGCCTGTTCCTGAATCAGCTGCTGCGCGAGACTTCAGGCGACCTCGACGCCGAGCGCGTCGAGCGGCTCGCCCGCCTCCATGCGGCCGCGTACCAGCGGCTGCGCGCGCAGGTCCGGCCGCTGCCGGGTGCGCGCGAACTGCTGGCCGCGCTGTCGGCGGCCGGCATTCGCTGGGCGATCGCGACCAGCGGGCGGATGGAAACGGCCGCCATCAATCTCGAGGCGCTCGGCGTCGATCCAGCGAAAAACGTCGTGGTCACGCGCGACCAGGTCAAGTATGCGAAGCCGGATCCCGACCTGTTCCTGACGGCCGCCGCGCAGCTGAACGTGCCGATCGAACACACGGTCGTGGTCGGCGACAGCATCTGGGACATGCTTGCCGCGGCCCGCTGCCGCTCGCTCGGCGTCGGGCTGCTGTCGGGCGGATACGGCAGCGACGAACTCGAACGCGCGGGTGCGCTGCGCGTGTACGACGATCCGGCCGATCTGCTGTGGCATCTCGACGAGATTGCGGCGCGGCCCTGAACCGCCCGAGGCGCCCCTTCGCCGACGGCACCTTCTCGGGATCGCCGTCGGTGGGGTCAGGCCGCGAACGACCACCGGCCACGCCCCCGCCGGATCGACACCGGGCCACCGCGCGGCTCAATCGTCGTCGATACGCTTGTCGATCAGGTAGCGGCCCCGCTCGACGCCCGCGAGCAGTGCTTCGCTCTCGGTCATCCAGTCTGGGCCGTCGGCCGCCGGCGCGGCCAGCTCGATGCGCTCGCCGCTCACATACACCTGCACCTCGTCGCGCCACGCGCCGCTGTCGTTGCGCCGCGCCCACACCCGGATCTCGTGCCCGCGATACGGGTCGCGAACCTGTGCTTCCTGTTGATTTTGCACGGTGGCCTCCTGTACCAGTCTGCGATGACGATGCAAAAAATGCGCGCTGCCTGATCGCCGCGCGCCCCGTCGGCCCGGTGCGCACGCGCCGTGCCCGGTGCCGACCGGCCGGCACGCGGCTTGCGCGCCGACCGTACGTCGAACCGCGGCCGGCATGCGCCGCGTGCCCGTGAAGCGGTTCAGCGCCCTGCAACCGGACGACGATCCGCGCACCGACGCCTTCCCGGCTTTGCTCCCGCAGCCGGCTCGCGGATCGAACGTCCCGCCTCTTCGCCAAGGAGCTTCGCGTGAATCCGACGACCGATCTGCTCTCCTTTCTCGTGACGCGCCAGCTGGCCGGGCGCATGCGAACCGGCGCATGGCTCACGGCCGGGCAGCTCGTCGACGCGCAGCGTGTATGGCTCGCGCACCATCACGCCGAATGCGGATGGCTGGCGCGGGTCAGGATCGCGGATGCGTCCGCGACGATCGCGCAAGGGATCTACGACATCGCGGTCGCGGCCCGCGATCCCGACAGCGGCGAACGTGTGCGGCTCGACGCCGATTCGCCGGAATTGCACGCGCTACGCGAACGGTGCGATGCGCTGTTGCAACGCATCGACGACGACTCGGATATCGGCCCGCGATGACCGCGGGATCGGCGATCGTGTAAAAACGACAGTCCCAAGCCACCGGCAGGCACGACGATAAATCAAACGTGTGCAAGATGGCCTGCGTGTCATCGTTTTTGCACTCGCAAAATCGATTTACGCGCCAAACGAGCTTCCATAGTCGGTTTTCAGCAGCGGCTGGATCGGCCAACAGGCGCTTTCATCGGGTTGTATTGCCCGACGATCGAGTCTGCGCCGCGGAAACGGAGCACAACGCGCCGGGAACGGCAGTCGGTTCAGGACCGCCGAGACCGGAACCGGCCGGCCGGCGCACGGAAATCGCCGCTGTGCAGCACCACGCCGCCGTTGCCATCGGCCAGCACGTTCGCGCAGGTGGCTTCGATGCGCGCGCGGCCCCGTTCGAACGCATCGCGCAGGTCGGCTTCCAGCGCCGACGGCGCGCCGAAATGATCTTCCAACGCTTCGACCGTGATCGCGCAGGTCTGCGGTTCGCCATCGACGTCGACGACGAACCGCAACTGCATCTCCGCGCCGTCGAACACGGGCGGCTCGTCGACCAGCGTCACGCGGCGAGGGGAATCGACCGGCATCGTCTCAGGCGCCCCGCGCCGAAAGACAATCGACCCGCGCGCCTTCGGCCGCGCGCACGCGCCACGGTTCGCCGCGTTCGACCTTCTCGAAACCGTCGACCGCGACGATGGCTACCTTGCAATGATCCAGCCTGCCGCTCATAAGACCCTCCATCGGCGTGACAGCACGCGTCGTGCCGTACCGGTCGCGCAGCAAGCCGCGTGCCTGCAAGCCCCTTCACTTGGGTGGTATCGGATGACCGCTCGATGCGATTACTGCAGACGGCGCGCAGCGTCGAGCATCGCATTCGTCAGCTCGATCGTCAGCGTCACGTGCTCGTCGGGCAAGCGGTCGAGCAGATCCTGCACCGTGCCGTGCAGGATCGCGTGCACGCGCATCCGCGTGCCCTCGTCGAGATTCGCATAGCGCTCCATCGTGTCGCAGTCGAGCACGAGCACGACCGAATGGCCTGCGATCTCGGGCGGCGGGTCCGCGGCCTCCGCCCACGCCGCCTGAAACATGATCCTGCCCGTTGCGACGTCGACATGGACCGTCGTATCGAGATCGTCGGCGTCGTTGTCGATCTCGTCGTTCTCCAGCCGGATCCGGGAATGCGATTGCATGATGTGCTCCTGCGTGATGGCGGGATGGCATGTCCTGCCTGTCGTTTCCAGCAACGTCCATGCCGCTGGTGGCACGGGCTCGTCGCACGGGTGATGCGCGCCGCGCGGCACGCAGTTTGTGCCGCCAGCGTCCGTACTACGCCTCGATGGCCCCCATGCAAGGCCGTCCGCCACACTTCCCGCGTGCACGGCAAACGCCCGCTCGCGAAGATTCCGTGGGGGCTGTCGTGCCGTCGTCGGTGATCGCGCACGGGATCTCCGCGACGCCGCCAATGACCGGGTATCGCCGACCGCGTCAGCACCAGCGCTGACGCGTTTGCGCCGCACAGCCGAGCCGCCACGCGAGCGGCAGCATCGGGGCAGTGGGTGGAGGAATCGTCATCGACGTCCGCTCGCCGCGTTCGGGAATGCAACGGCAGCGCGGATCGCCGCGTCGCCCCTCAACCCGCAAGCGGCTGCCGTGTCAGGGCGCGCGCAATGCCGCGTCGAGTTCGGCGCGCGTCACGTCGAGCGTCACGTCGCACTCGATCGCCGCATCCTCGACGCGCGGCTTGCGTTCGTCCACCGCGCGCCGCGCGCAGTCGCACAGATGCGTACGCACGCGCAGCCGGTCGGCCGCGCCGAGCGATGCATAACGCGTGATCACGTCCGGATCGAATCGCAGATCGACCGCGCAACGCCATTCGCGCGCGCCCTCGTCGGCTGGCTCGCGCACCCACGACACCTGGATCGTCAGCCGCCCGGATGCGTCGTCAGCATGCACGACGACGGTCGACTGCGACGGGAAGCCGTTCGCGAGCGCGTGCTCGAGTTCCGCGATGCGCTGTGACCGGCCGGGTGCGCCGCTCATCGTCGCACCATGCCCAGCAGCAGCGTGACGAGGAAGATCACGACGAAGATGTAGAACAGGATCTTCGCGATCTCCGCCGCGCCGGCCGCGATGCCGCCGAAGCCGAACACGGCCGCGACGATCGCGATGATGAAGAAGATGACCGCGTATCGCAGCATGGATACCTCCTGGATGGCCGCCGTCGTCAGTACACGTCGTCGCCGTTCACGCATCGTGCTGGTGCTCCGGTTTGCCGCGCCCCGGTATGGACGCCATTGTTTCGCGTGCCTTTTCGCTCATCGACCTGGCCGTCGACTGCTCCGGCGGCTCGATGTCCCTGTGGTTCGTCCTGCCGCGCCTGGCCGACCGCGCGGCGCCTGCCGCACGCTGCCGGCCTGCGATCGGGTTGGCATGATTGCGCGACTGTCGTTGGCGCGCACATCGACGCGACGGTCGGCACGTGCGCGCGATGCGCTCGCCGGCGACCGTCATGCGGCGTCGCGGCGCCGCAAGTCGGCCGGCGGAATCTTCATCGCCTGGCGATACTTGGTCACCGTGCGGCGCGCAAGCAGGATGCCGCGCCCCGCGAGGTTGTGCGCGAGCGCGACGTCGGACAGCGGATCGGTGTGCCGCTCGGCCGCGATCATGTCGCGGATCAGCACCTTCGCGGACGCCGCCGAGCACACGCCCTTGCCGGCCGCCTCGAGCTTGCGCGGGAAGAAATGCTTGAACTCGAACGTGCCGTGCGGCGTGGCCATGTACTTGTTGCCCGTCGCGCGCGACACGGTCGACTCGTGCAGGTCGAGTTCCTCGGCGATGTCGCGCAGCACCAGCGGCTTCATCGCGATCTCGCCATAGCGGAAGAAATCGCGCTGCCGCGCGACGATGCATTCGCCGACGCGCCGGATCGTGTCGAAGCGCTTCTGCACGTTGCGAATCAGCCAGCGCGCTTCCTGCAACTGCTGGCCGAGCGGCGAATCGCGCTCGCCGCTCGACTGCGCGAACAGCGTCGCATAGCGTTCGTGCAGCCGCGCGCGCGGCAGCACGGCCGGGTTGATCGTCACGATCCAGTCGTCGCGCACCTGGCGCACGATCACGTCGGGCACCACGTAGTCGCCGCGCGTGCTGCCGTAATGATTGCCGGGGCGCGGGTCGAGGCCGCGCACCAGCGCGCAGGCCGCGTGCAGCGTCTGCGGGTTGCAGCCGATGCGCCGCTGGATCTCGGCCGTCTCGCGGCGTGCGAGCCGTTCGAGATGCTCGCGCGCGATCGCTTTCGCTTCCGCGAGCGCCGGTGTGCCGGCCGCGATCGCATCGAGTTGCAGCACGAGACACTCGGACAGCGACCGCGCGGCCATGCCGGGCCGGTCGAGCATCTGCACGAGCCGCAGCGCGACCGCGAGATCCTGCTCCGACAACAATAGCGCGGGGTCGGCCGCGGCCAGCAGCTCGGCCAGTTCCTGGCGCAGGTAGCCGTCGTCGTCGAGCGCGTCGATCACGATGCGCGCGGCTTCGCGGTCGCGCCGGTTCAGTTGATAGAGCCGCAACGCATCATGCAGCTGCTGGTGCAGCGACGGTTCGACGGCCAGCCATTCGCCGGGCGACAGGCCGCCGGCATCTTCGCCCTGGCGGCTCGTGCCGCGCGGCGCGGGTGCCGCCGTCAACGACACTTCGGACACCTCCGGCACCTCGGGCACCTCGCCTTCCGGCACGCGTACGTCGTCGGTTTCGGGCACCGCTGCGGGTGCAGCGGCATCGGCCGGCTGCCCCGGTGCGTCGGCCGCAGGCTCCTCGTCGCCCTGGCCATCCTCGAGAAACGGATTCTGATCGAGCGCCTGCCGCAACTCCTGTTGAAATTCGAGCGAGGACAACTGCAGCAACCGCAGCGACTGCTGAAGCCTCGGCGTAAGTGCCAGATGCTGTCGCATCTGCAGCGCAAGCGTGACGGACATCGAGGGTCCTCCTGACGTTTCGCGGGTTTCGCTTCGGATACAGCATTCACGCAGCTTTCATGCCAGGCCAGCCGGTCGCCACGCGTCGCGGTTCGCGCGCGTTCGCTCCCGGCCGCGCGCGCGCCGGAACCGTTTTTTTTACAAGCCCACGGCAAGTTTTGGGCACGCATTTCGCGCACCGGCCCGCTCGACCGCGATCGCACGCGGATCCGGCAGGCGGCACGCGCGTCGCAGCGGCATCAGGATTCCGGCTTGTCCGCTTCGTCTTCGAGCTGCGCGAGCCGGTTGTAGATCGTCTTCAGGCTGACGTCGAGCACTTCGGCGGCCTGCGCCTTCACGCCACCGCATTGCGCGATCGTGCCGAGGATCAGCCGCCGGTCGACTTCCTCGAGCGACGTGCCGAACGGCACGGTCACGCGATCCTCGTGCGAATCGGCCAGGTTCGACAGTTCGTCCATGATCGGCGGCGGCAGCGTATCGATCACGTCCGTGTCGCTGAAGATGCTCGCGCGCTGCACGAAGTTGCGCAGCTCGCGCACGTTGCCGGGCCACGCATAGGTCTTCAACGCTTCACGCGCGGCCGGCGCGAAGCGCAGGTTCCGGCCGCTTTCGGCGTTGAACTGCTGCAGGAACGCATCGGCCAGCATCGGGATGTCGTCGCCGCGTTCGCGCAGCGACGGCAGCGGGATCGGAAACACGTTGATCCGGTGGAACAGGTCGGGCCGCAGCTTGCCGTCCGCCATCGCGGCTTCCGGATCGCGGTTGGTCGCCGCGACGATGCGCACGTCGACGTCGATCTCGCGCGTCGAGCCGAGCCGCGTAAGGCGCCCCGTCTCGAGCACGCGCAGCAGCTTGACCTGCGATTCGAGCGGCATCTCGGTGATCTCGTCGAGCAACAGCGTGCCGCCGTCCGCGCGTTCGAAGAAGCCCTTGTGCTGGCGCTCCGCGCCCGTGAAGCTGCCACGGTCGTGGCCGAACATCTCGCTCTCGACGAGGTTCGCGGCGATCGCGCCGCAGTTCACCGCGAGGAACGGGCCGCGCCGACGCAGGCTCAGGTCGTGCACCGTCTGCGCGGCCAGCTCCTTGCCGGTGCCCGATTCGCCCGTCAGCAGTACCGATGCTTCAGTACGCGCAACCCGGCCGATCGCGTCGTAGACGGCCTGCATCGCAGGTGAACTGCCGAGCATGCGGCCGAAGCGGCCAAGGCGCTGCAATTCCGAGCGCAGCTCGGCGATTTCCTCGTGCAGCGCCGTGGTGCGCGGCACGCGCGCGAAGATGCTGTTCAGCCGCTGCATGTTCAGAGGCTTCACCAGGTAGTCGGTCGCGCCTCGCCGCAATGCGTCGATCGCGGTTTCGAGGCTCGCGTGGCCGGTGGTCATCACCATTTCGCAGTGCGAATGCTTCGGCAACGCATCGAACAACTCCATCCCGTTGCCGTCCGGCAGCACGAGATCGCACAGCACGAGATCGGGGGGTTGTGTCGTGACGAGCGTGCGTGCTTCTTCGAGCGTCGCGGCCGTATCGCACGACAGCTGCTGCATGCGCGCGAGCGCCGCGAGCATCGTCCGCGTATCGGCGTCGTCTTCGACGATCAGGACGTAGGGCATCGTGGCTCCTTGTGAAGCGGCCCGGCGCGTGTGTCGGCCGAGGCCGCGGCGGGTTGCAGCGAAGTCCGGCCGCCGGTCGCACGACGACATGGCACGATCGATGCGCTCGTGCGGACTGGCTGTCCTCCCGTGAAAAGCAGTCCCTGTCAGTATAGAAGAGCGATGTCGCGCATTCGCCCATCATCGAATAAATCTATCCGAGAAGGTCACCCGCATTGCCAGATTCAATGCGTCGCAATCGGTAAGAACGTCATCGTTTTCGTGCGAATCATGCGGCGTGAAGTCGCCCCGATCACATCTTTTGCGCACTTCTTCGACAGATGCGGTCAAACTTTCCGGCCTGACTTTTCGCATGTCGAAAACCACGAGGGACGATACGCGGCAGCTCGACGGCCGGCGTTCGCTTCAGACCCTGCCGATTCACTCGCCGCGCACCGAGCGCCCTTGTGCGCTTCGTCAGTCAGTCGGCCGCAGCATGATTGCCGCCGTCGCGTGCTTTCGAGATCGCTTCGACAAGTTTCAGTTCGTCGTCGATCGACAGCGTCGTGTCGATCACTTCGCCGCCGAACGGTGCGAGCGCCGTGCTCAGCGCGTAGATGTCAAGTTGTGTCGCGGCCAGCCCGAGCGACACGGTGCCGGGGCGCACCTTGCGCGCGACGCGGTCGATCAGCGCGTCGTCCACCGGCCGCTCGCGCCATGCATCGAGCGACGATTCGATGTGCTCGACCACGCTGTCGAGCAGCGATCCGGGCGGCGTGCGCGCGGGGTCAACCGCATGCGCACGCAACTGTCCATCGGTTGTGCATTCGACGATCGCCACGCCCGACAGCGCGACGACGTGCCGGTCACGCAACGTATCGAGCTCGGCGAGCGCGCGATGGGCGGCCGCGAGGTCGGGATAAGACAATGCAATCAGCGTATTCATCCGCCACTCCGTGAAATCAGGCGGCCGGCTCAGGATGGCCGCGCTCAATGCGGCAGCCCGAACGCGGCCTTCAGGCTCGCGACGATCATCTGCATCGCGATCGCCGCGAGAATCATCCCCATCAGGCGCTGCGTCACCGCCGTCACGCGCGGCGACAGGTAATGACCGATCAGCGGTGCCGACAGCAACGAAACCGCCAGCAGCACGAGAAACGCGGCGAGCCCGAGCGCGAACGCGAGTTCCTGCCCGGTCGAGAACGCGCTGTGCCCGAGCACGATCATCGTCGCGATCGTGCCGGGGCCGACGAGCAGCGGGATCGTCAGCGGATAGATCGCGACGCTCTCGGCCGCCGCCGGGTCGGCGCCTTCGCCGTCGCCCGGCGAATGCTGGCGGCTCGGCGCGCCGTGCAGCATCGACAACGCGATCAGCAGCACCAGCAGCCCGCCCGCGAGGCGGAAATCGTCGATCGTCAGGCCGAACACATGCAGGATCGCGCCACCCGCGACCGCCGACACGATGCAGCCGACCGTCACGCCGATCGCGGCCGTCAGCGCGACCTTGCGGCGCACGCCGTCCGCCGCGCCTTCCGTCAGCGACAGGAACACGGGGATGTTCGCGATCGGGTTCATGATCGCGAACAGCGCCGCGAACACCTTGATGCAAAAGGTCAGGTCGAAGGCCACAGGCTGGCTCCCGTCTCGCGCGACGAAACGTGCTTCGAATCGTGCGCAGGTTCCGCATGGTTTCCGATGCACGGCGCGCGCCATGCTGCTACGATCGACGCACCGCGATCACGCATGACGGAGGGCCCCGACCGATGCAAGCCACCGACACCTTCATGGATCACGAAATTCGCGTCGATGCGACGCGCAACGCGAACGGCGCGTGGGTCGCGCAGGTGCGGATCTTCCGCGACGGCGCGCCGGTCGACCTGCCGGCGCCCGAGCTCGTCACACCCGAATGGCTCACGTGCGACGAAGCGTTGCGCGGCGGCATCGACCAGGGCCGCGTGATCGTCAAGACGCGCGACCGCTGACGGCGCGCGGCTCATCGGCGGTCTGCACCCGACGCAATCACGCATCGAAATCCAGATCGCCGATCAGGATCTCGCGATCGCGCTGGGTCCGCGTGCTGAAGTCGACCGGCAATTCCATCTGCCAGCGTTCGATCGTGACCGGCAGCGCCGCGAGATAGCGGTCGAAGCGGCTGCGGTCGGACTCGGCCAGCAGCGCATCGATCGCGTCGTCGCGCCACGCGAGCCGCGCGTTCAGCCGGTTCGGCAGCCCGATCGTCGACGTGAGGCCGATGACATCGACACAGGTCGGGCTACCCTGCCCGTCGTGCGGCACGACGTCCACCCTCACTTCGTCAGGCTGATACAGGCCGAGCACGCGCGCCGCGATGCGCGGCGCAAACTCGGTTTCGAAACGTGTACGGACATCGGGATTCATCTCGCCTCCGGGTTCGAATCATGTCGTCACGCCGCTGTCACGCGGCGGCAATCTGCCGCTCGAATGCCGCTTCCGCCTTCAGGCTGTCGAGATCGCGGCCGATCGTCGCGACCGCGAGCCGCGTGTTGCCGCGCCAGTACGCAATCGAGCAATCGTGTGCTCCGAGGTCGCCATCGATCTCGACACGATCGAATTGCTCCGCATGCCCGACATAGTTGATCGTCAGGTCGTAATGCTGGCTCCAGAAGAACGGCACCGCGTCGAATGGCCGTTGCTGCCCGAGCAGGTTGCGCGCCGCGACGATGCCCTGCCGCTCGGCGACGACCCAGTGCTCGACGCGAATACGATCGCCCGTCAGCGGATCGGGCCAGCGTGCGATGTCGCCGGCCGCGTAGATGCCGGGCGCACTCGTCTGAAGGAAGCGGTCGACCGTCACGCCGCGCTCGACCGTCAGCCCCGCGTCCTGCGCGAGCGCCACGTTCGGATGAACGCCGATGCCGACCACCACGAGATCGGCCGGCAGCACGTCGCCGGTCGACAGCGTCACGCTGTCCGGCGTGATCTGCGCGGGCGTCGCGCCGAGATGGAACACCACGCCGTGCGACTCGTGCAATGCCTTGATCGTGCCGCCGAGCGCTTCGCCGAGCACGCGCGCCATCGGAAGCGCATCGGGCGCGACGACCTGCACGTCGAGTCCGCGCGTGCGCAATGCGGCGGCGGCTTCGAGCCCGATGAAGCTCGCCCCGACCACGACGCAGCGGCGCGCCAGTTTCAGCCTGGCGATCAGCGCGTCGCAATCGGCGCGCGAGCGCAGCACGCACACGTGCGGCAGATCCGCGCCGGGCACGGTCAGCCGGTTCGGCTCGGCCCCCGTCGCAAGCAGCAGCGCGCCGTATCCGACGCGGCTGCCATCGGCCAGTTCGACCGCCTGCTGCGCGGGATCGATTCGTACGACACGCGTGTCGCATCGCACGTCGATATGGTGATCGGTGTAGAACGACGGCGAACGCAGCGGCAGCCAGTCGGCGTCGGCCGTGCCCGCGAGATAGTCTTTCGACAGGTTCGGCCGGTCGTAAGGCGGATCGGAATCGGCGGTGAGCAGCGTGACGGGATGCGGATAGCCTTCCTGCCGCAGCGTCACGGCGGCCGCGATCGCCGCGGCGCCGCCGCCGACGATCACCACCGATGCGGGCAGGCCGGCCGCGTTCAACGCAGGCGGCACGGCAGCCGGTTGCGCATCGAGCACGACGGCGCGGCCGTCGCGGCGTTCGACGCGCCAGCACGGCAATCCGTCGAGCGCCGGCGCGCGCAGCAACTCGCCGGTGCGCAGGCAGAACGCCGCGTGATGCCACGGGCAGCGGATCGTGTCGCCCTCCAGCAGGCCGTCGGCCAAGGGCGCGCCGTAGTGCGGGCACTGCGCGCCCACGGCAAACAGTTCGTCGGCACGGCGCACCAGCAGCACCGCGGCATCGCCGACATGGCCCTCGATCATTGCACCGTCGCCGAGATCGTCGAGCGCGATGCCTTGCGTGAGATCGGGACGTGAAGACGAGGAATCGCTTCCGGACATGACATCGCTCCCGCAGAGTCAGGTAACGATCCCATTATCGGCGTCCCTCATGAAAAGAACAGGTACAGACGCCCCCGCAGCGCACGCAAACACGGACTGTAGCTTGTACGGGATCCATGACGGGCGTAGAACGTCACCAACGCTGCGGCGCAACACGCGTGCCGCCCCGGCGCACGTCGCGCGTCCTGCGCAATCCGCCTGCTGCGCGCCTTCACCCTGTCACCCGGAGTGCTACCCGATGGCTACCGTCCTGTGCGTGCTCTACCCCGATCCCGTGGACGGCTATCCGCCGCGCTACGTGCGCGATGCGATTCCGGTCGTCACGCATTACGCGGACGGTCAAACCGCGCCGACGCCCGCCGGCCCGCCCGGCTTCCGGCCTGGCGAACTCGTCGGCTCGGTGTCCGGCGCGCTCGGCTTGCGCGGCTACATGGAAGCGCACGGCCACACGCTGATCGTCACGAGCGACAAGGACGGCCCCGACTCCGAATTCGAGCGCCGGCTCCCCGAAGCGGACGTGGTGATCTCGCAGCCGTTCTGGCCCGCGTACCTGACGGCCGAACGGATCGCGCGCGCGCCGAAGCTGAAGCTCGCGCTGACGGCCGGCATCGGCTCCGATCACGTCGATCTCGACGCCGCCGCGCGTGCGCACATCACCGTCGCCGAAGTCACCGGCTCGAACAGCATCAGCGTGGCCGAGCACGTGGTGATGACGACGCTCGCGCTGGTGCGCAACTACTTGCCGTCGCATGCGATCGCGCAGCAGGGCGGCTGGAACATCGCCGATTGCGTGTCGCGCAGCTACGACGTCGAAGGCATGCATTTCGGCACGGTCGGCGCGGGGCGCATCGGGCTCGCGGTGCTGCGCCGGCTGAAACCGTTCGGACTGCATCTGCACTACACGCAGCGCCACCGGCTCGATGCATCGATCGAGCAGGAACTTGCGCTCACGTATCACGCCGATGCCGCGTCGCTCGCGAGCGCCGTCGACATCGTCAACCTGCAGATCCCGCTGTACCCGTCGACCGAGCACCTGTTCGACGCGGCGATGATCGCGCGCATGAAGCGCGGCGCGTACCTGATCAACACCGCGCGCGCGAAGCTGGTCGACCGCGACGCGGTCGTGAACGCCGTCACGTCCGGGCATCTCGCGGGCTACGGCGGCGACGTGTGGTTTCCCCAGCCGGCGCCGGCCGATCACCCGTGGCGCACGATGCCGTTCAACGGGATGACGCCGCACATCTCCGGCACGTCGCTGTCCGCGCAGGCACGCTACGCGGCCGGCACGCTGGAGATCCTGCAATGCTGGTTCGACGGCAAGCCGATCCGCAACGAATACCTGATCGTCGATGGCGGCACGCTCGCGGGAACAGGCGCGCAATCGTACCGGCTGACATGACGACGCGACGCTGGACGCTCGACGCGCGGCAGACCATTCAGTCGAGACAGTAGGCGGCGAGCTTGCCGACGGTCACGACCGCCTGCTCGATTTCCGGCGACCACGGGCTGCTGTAGTTCAGCCGGATGAAATTCCGGTAACTGTCCGCGATCGAGAACATGTAGCCGGGCCCGATCGTGATCCCCTGCTCCAGCGCGAGCTGGTACAGCCGCATCGCATCGACCTGCACGGGCAGCTCGATCCACAGCACATACCCGCCCGCCGGGCTCGAGATGCGCGTGCCTTCCGGGAAAAACCGCGACACCATCGTCCGCATCAGGTTCGCCTGCTGTGCATACGCCTTGCGAATCCGCCGCAGGTGATGCTCATAGCCGTCGCGTTCGAGAAACTCCGCGATCGCGAGCTGCGGCAACGATGGTGTCGCGAGCGTGTTCAGGAATTTCAGCTTCTCGACCTGCTCGCGATAACGGCCCGGCAACGCCCAGCCGATCCGGTACGCGGCCGTCAGGCTCTTCGAGAACGACGCGCAATGCAGCACGATGTCGTGGCGGTCGAACGACTTCAGCGTGCTCGGATGCATGTTGCCGAAGTACAGTTCGTTGTACACGCCATTTTCGATGATCGGCAGATCGGCTTTCGCGGCGAACTCGACCAGTTCGCGCTTGCGCTCGTCGGGCATCTGGAAGCCGAGCGGGTTCTGGAAGTTCGGCATCACCATGCACGCGGCGATCGGCTGCGATTTCGCGATTGCGGCCAGCGCCGCGATGTCGATCCCGTATTCCGGATGCGTCGCCACCTCGATCGCCTTCATCCCCATCCGCTCGATCGCGTGCAGCATCGCGTAGAACGTCGGCGATTCCACCGCGATCGTGTCGCCGGGCTTCGCAACAGCCTGCAGGCACAGGTTGATCGCCTCCGTCGCACCGACCGTCACGATGATCTCGTTCGGGTCCACCGACATCCCGTTTTCCAGGTAGCGGCGCGCGATCTGCCGGATCAGCCGCGGATGGCCGGGCGGCAGCCCGTCCGTCACGCCCCACAGCGATTTGTCGCGGCCGGCCGCATACGCGTAGCGGTTCAGCTTCTCGAACGGGAACAGGCTCGGATCCGGATACGGCGAGCCGAGCGGCACCGCGTCGTCGGTACCGATCGAGCGCAGCGTCGACAGCACGAGCCGGCTCACGTCGACCGACGACGAGATCGCGATCGGTTTCGACGGCCGCAGCTCGCGCACCGGCGCATGACTGTCGTCGCGCCGCAGGTTCACGAAATAGCCGGACTGCGGGCGGCTTTCGAGCAGCCCGCGGCTTTCCAGCAGCAGATAGGCATGCAGCACGGTCGTGATGCTGATCCGGTGCTGCTGGCTCGCCTGCCGCACCGACGGCACACGATCGCCGTGTCGATATACGCCTTGCCGGATGAGTCGCTCTACGTCGTTTGCAAATTTCTCGTAGAGCTTCATCCGCCTCGCCCCGCCAGCGGTGAACCGGCCTGCGATGCATGGGCGGCATGGCCGCGCCGGTGCACGAAGCCGGATAGCCGTGCCCGGGCGCGGGCGTCCCGGTGCGAACCTCGTCCGTTATCGAAATTGAAGGCGGATAGCAATGCGAATCTCATCAAGACAAGGTTCGGCATCCTACTGCGTCATTTCGACGAATGTAAGTGACAGTTTGGCGAGGAAACGTGAAATCCGGCCGGCGTGGTGAACAGATTGGAACGCGACGGCGAACGGCCTCGCGCGATCGCACGAGGTAACGCTCCGGGCGCGATCCCGGCGCGCGTCATCACGGATTACCGACGGCCGTCGGGCAGCCATCACGCGAAGCCCGGCCATGCGCGGGCCTCGCGTGCGCTCAAGCGTCGTCGACGTTGTCCGCGTAGTGATCGATCGCGACCTTGCACTCGTCGAACACCACCGTCAGCATCGCGACGTCGTTCGACTCGACCCACTTGCGGATCTGCAGGAACTGCCCGGTGCCGAGATCGGCGACGCGGGCCGGATCGTCGGTCGTCACGTCGACGTTGACGACCGCGCGGTTGCCGGGCAGCGGCGACAGCGTCGCCGCGATGTCGAAGCGACGGTACGATTGATCGATGCGCATGCGGTTCTCCCGAAGCCGTTCGAAAGGGATGGTCTCAATCGAGTGCCTGACGGTAGACCTTGCCGCCGAATCCCGTCACGACGTTGTCGACCGAGAACGGCGTGTCTTCCTTCGCTTCCAGGATGACCGCGACGCTGCCGGGCACGAGCCGTGCCGCAACCGTCTCGACGAACGTGCCGTCGAGCAGCGCGTTGCCGGCCGCTTCCGCGAGAATGCCGGCCCCCGCGCCGGCCGCCATGCCGGTGACCACGCCCAGCGGCCCGGCCAGCAGGCCAAGCAAGCCGCCCGCGATCGCGCCGATCACGCCGCCCTTGAACGGCCGCGATTCGGCGTGGAGTACCGCGAGCTTGCCGGTCGCGTCCTTCTCGACGACGACGCCGTTCTCGACGTGGAATCCTTCATCTTTCTCCGACAGCGCCTCGAAATCGTTCGCGGCCTCTCGGGCCGTATCGACGCTGCCGAACACGGCGACGATCAGTTGCTTGGTCATTCGACACCTCGCTCGGTTGGATGGTCAGTTGCAGCCGCCGCCGCACATGCGGCACGGCCAGGTTCGATTCAGATGCCGGTGGCCGCCGCGCGTGCACGTGCCGCATCGGCATACGCGTGCGCAGCCGCCCGCTGCAGCCCGGCGACGGACGGCGCGCGAGCCAGCACCGGATCGGCATCGCGCGTGTCGCGCGCCAGCCGGTACGCGTCCGACGCCGCGTGCTGCAGTTCGATCGCCTGTTTGGTTTCAACGGTATGCGTGCTCATCCGGCACCCTCCTTGCAGAGACATGGACCATGCATGCGGCTTGCCGCTCGTGCGTCACCGGCGCGCATGCGCATCCTCCTCGACATCGTCGACGTCGGCCGGAAACCGATGCTGGCCGAAACTCAGGATCAGCACGCCCACCGCGAGCAGCACGATGCCGAACGTCGTCATCAGCATCCGTTCGGGGCTGTCGGTCGCACCGCGCAGGATCAGGTCGCGCGCGAGCGACGTCATCGCAATGAACAGCGGAAACCGCACCGGCAGCCGGCCGAGCCGCAGGTAGCGCACGTCCATTGCCAGCACTTCCAGATACAGGAACATCAGCAGCAGGTCGGTCAGCGATACTTCGCCCGCGAGCACGACCTTCCACGCTTCCTGCGTCATCGCGAACGCAGTCGCGAGCCCGATCACGATCAGCCCGGCCAGTTCGGCCGCGTGAAGGAAATGGCCGAAGCGGCGGCGAATGCGCTCGGCCGGCGAGCAGGGAATGGTGGTCGTATTCAAGGTGACAGTCGCTGTGTTGAGGCATGCGCGGCGCCGGGCGGCGGCGGGAAAGCCGCATCACGCGCGGCGGCATGCGCGGTATCGTGCGTGTTCGGCCCATCCGGCGCTTGAGGATCAGCCGCGCCGATCGCCTGCTCGACCGCGGACAGCGTCCGGCGGCAGCACACGTGGAACGCGTCGCCCGCGTCGGTGCAGGCGACATCGTCGTGCTCGCGGCACAGCAGCAAGCGGCAGCCGAGATACCGTTCGAGGCCGTCGATCCGTTCGCTCACCTGCGCTTCGTCGAGCCGCAGTTCGGACGCGGCGCCGGACAGGCCGCCATGCTCGACCACCGCGACATACACACGCATCGCTTCCAGCAGGTTCATGATGACGCTCCTCGTCGGCGGGCGCAGCGGGACCTAATCTACTGCACGCGGCACCGGCGCTCAAGAGCACAGCGCCGCGCACGCCAGGAGTACAGCTGCGCGGGCATCGCACGAAATCCGGCCCTGTTTGACGCATTCGAATGACAGATTGGCAATACGTGTTCCAAAGACTGGCCGAAGCTGCTAGATTGCTTGCTCGACGACGTTACGCGGTGCGGGCAGGTCACGCGCCGTGCGGCCGGCCGCCACCGCTGCGGCCCGTTGCGCGAGATCCGCGCAACGTCCTTCATCCGCATGACACAAAGAGAACAGTCGCATGACACAGTTCAACCGTTCGCCTTCGCGCGCCACGGCACTTCCGTCCCGACATGACTGACCGGCAGGCCACGATGCAGACACCTCCCCCGCTCTCCCAAAACGTTCACAGCACGATCACGCGCAGCGCGATCTTCCTCGTGGCGACGATCAATCCCGGCGCCGATCACGCCGACACGATCCGTTCATGGTGCGGCGACATCGCCGCGCTCGTGCGCTCGGTCGGCAAGCGCGTGCCGGGCGGCAACCTCACCTGCGTGTGCGGCTTCGGCGCCGACGCCTGGGATGCGCTGTTCGGCAACCCGCGCCCCGCCGCGCTGCATCCGTTCCGCGAATTCGGCGCGGGCCAGCGTGTCGCGGTCGCGACGCCGGGCGACATCCTGCTGCACATCCGCGCGGAAGCGATGGACCTGTGCTTCGAACTCGCGACGCAGCTGCTCGGCGCGCTCGGCGATGCCGTCACGGTCGTCGACGAGGTGCACGGCTTCCGCAATTTCGACCAGCGCGCGATGATCGGCTTCGTCGACGGCACCGAGAACCCGGAAGGCCGCGAGGCGGTCGACTTCACGGTGATCGGCGACGAGGATGACGAATTCGCGGGCGGCAGCTACGTGATCGTGCAGAAGTACCTGCACGACATGGCCGGCTGGAACGCGCTCGCGGTCGAGACGCAGGAGCGCATCATCGGCCGCACCAAGCTCGCCGACATCGAGCTCGCGCCGGACGTGAAGCCGTCGTGCTCGCACAGCTCGCTGACCACGCTCGACGAGGACGGCCAGGAAGTGAAGATCCTGCGCGACAACATGCCGTTCGGGCGCCCGGGCTCAGGCGAATTCGGCACCTACTTCATCGGCTATGCGCGCTCGCCGGCGCCGATCGAGCAGATGCTCGAGAACATGTTCGTCGGCCGCCCGCCCGGCAACTACGACCGCCTGCTCGACTACAGCCGCGCGGTCACCGGGTCGCTGTTCTTCGTGCCGTCCGCCGACCTGCTCGAAGCGCTCGCCGATCGCGCGGCGCCGGCCGCGGATGCTGACGCCGATGCCGCACAACCGGAACCGTCGTCGGCCACGCCGCATCGCGACGGTTCGCTGAAAATCGGCTCGCTGAAAGGCGTGCCGTCGTAAGGTCGCGTGCAGCCGGCAGCCCGGCGCGCAGACGCGCGCCGGGCTTGGCCAGGATTGCCGCAGTTCAGCCGATTGGCGCGCTTGAGCAGAGAGAACGTGCCGCGCCGGGACTGCCGCTCCGCGTCGACGAATCAGCCGACCAGAATGTAGAGCCAGTTCTTCGGCAACGCCCCGCCCGGGCCGTTGCTGCATGCCAGCAGCCGTTCACCGGATCGAGGGTGCATGATGCCGTTGCGGAACGTATCGATGGCCTTGCGCTCCAGGCGGTCGAACGCGTTCTCGACCTGGATATGCGCTTCCAGGTAGATCGGGCACATCAGTTTGAAATCGGGCTTGGTGGCCCGGTGTTTCGCCAGCCGGGTGTACAGGTCGCTGGTGATGCCGATATAGAACTTGCTGTACTCCGGCTTCGCGGCAAAAGCGTTCAACACCTGCGTCAAATGCCCGATGACTGCCTCGTGATTGATGACACCCACCTTCAGCATGTATTTGTTTTCGGGCGAGACGAGTTGTAGTGCCATGGATGACCTCCACGTGTTGTGAAGCTTCAATAGGCTGCGTCTATGATTCATCCGGACCCGGCCTCGACGACTGCACGCCGCCCAATCCCGGCTTCCGAAAACCCGGCTGGATGAATGTTCGTAAGAATGCACGACTCGCGATGGTGCGTCGACCGGAAATGGTTCGACGCGTGATCGAGCGTGGCCCGAGCGCGGTCAGCGCCGGCACGAATCCAGATGCCGCAATCCGGTCGCGCCGTTCTACGCATCCGCACGCCCTCGCCCCCCGCACGAATTGCATAACAGTTGCGCCACCGCACGGTGTCGTTTCGATTTGTGCTGCAGTGGTGTCAATAGAGCCTGCTAATATGCATTTTCGCCCGCGATCGGCCTGCCTGACATCAGGCGCAGTCCCTCCGCCGATCGGCCCACCATGAAGTGTTTTCGCTGACGTGAGGCAACAAGAACCCATGAATAACCTGCACCGCGAACTCGCCCCGATCTCCGCGTCCGCCTGGGAACAAATCGAGGAGGAAGTGGCACGCACGTTCAAACGATCGGTGGCCGGCCGCCGCGTCGTCGACGTCGACGGCCCCGAAGGCCCCGAGCTGTCGGCCGTCGGTACCGGGCACCTCGTCGAAGTCGCCGCGCCGCGCGAGCAAGTGAATGCGCGGCTGCGCGAAGTCCGCACGATCGTCGAGCTGACGGTGCCGTTCGAGCTGAGCCGCGATGCGATCGACAGCGTCGAGCGCGGCGCGCGCGACGCCGACTGGCAACCGGCGAAGGACGCCGCGCAGCGCCTCGCGTTCGCCGAAGACGACGCGATTTTCGATGGCTACCAGGCGGCAGGCATTCTCGGCATCCGCGAAGGCACGTCGAACCGCAAGCTCACGCTGCCGGCGGACGTCGGCGCGTATCCCGACGCGATCAGCGACGCGCTCGAGGCGCTGCGGCTCGCCGGTGTCGACGGCCCGTACTCGGTCGTGCTCGGTTCGGATGCATACACGGCGCTCAGCGAGGCGCGCGACCAGGGCTATCCGGTCCTCGGCCATATCAAGCGGATCGTCAGCGGCGAGATCATCTGGGCGCCGGCGATCAGCGGCGGCTGCGTGCTGTCCACGCGCAGCGGCGATTACGAGCTGCATCTCGGGGAAGACGTATCCATCGGCTATACGAGCCATACCGACAAGGTCGTCCGCCTGTACCTGCGCGAAACGTTCACGTTCCTGATGCTGACGAGCGAAGCATCGGTGGCCGTGGCGCCGCAGGGCGGCACGGCGGCCTGACCGCGGTTGCCCGCGCGCGATGCCCGCCGGGCGTCGCGCGCGACCGGCCGCACCGCCGGCCGCATGTTCGTCGCCGATCGAACCCATCTTGCATGGAGTGTGTGATGAGCGATTCGAATGAGGCATTGCAGGCGCTGCAGGCGTCGGTCGACCACCTGAAGCAGACGGTCGACGCGAACGCGGGCAGCCAGGCCGGCGACACCGCCGTGCTGTTCACCGTCCTGTCGCTGGTCCTGGCGGAGTTGCCGCCCGACACGCGCAACCTGATCGAGGATTCATTCTCCGTCTGGGCCAATGGTCTACCGAATGCGGCACTGTCAACCGACGTGAAGCAGATCGCCCGGCAACGGCTCGCGATGACCCTCCCGGACTGACCGCGGCACGCCACGGTTGCGCCGTGTCCGGCCCGGACCGTGCAACCCGCCCTCGCCTTCGGCCGCCACACCCGCATCGTCTGCGGTGCGTGTGGGGTTGCGCATAGCCGGTCGAGGCACGCACACGCTGCGGCGCCTGCGCCGCGCTTGTCCTCCCACATCGCCGCCGCCCCGCCCGCAAGCAGCACCCTGCGCGCCGATGTCGCACCGCGATCCGCTCGCGTCCTGCCCGCTCCCGCCTCCTGCCCTCACCCGCTGCATCCGCCGCGCACGCCCGTGCCGCCGCGCGCCCGCCCGTCTGTACTCCTTGCCACCCGTGCGCACCCGCATGCGAGGGTGCAATTCGCGGCCGGGCCGCGGCGGAACTGTGTCTTGGATGGCTTCCGCCGATTCGCTATTTTGAACGCAGTCGAAGCGATGCCGTGGGCTCCTCCCGGCACGCACGCTTGCCGCCCTGACCGCGACCGTGCACGACGCCGACGCGCGCTGCGTGACAGCCCGAGCGCTGCCCGCGCGCCGCCGTGTTGCGTGTCGTGCGTTCGCGGTCGGGATGCGCCAAGCGCCGCACCGCATCGGGACTTCACCCTTCGACCCACTTTCACCGACAGGAGCCAGACCACCATGCCCGCACTTTGCGATATCTGCCACGCCCGGCCGGCCGTCGCGCGCGCAACCGTGATGCAGGACGGCGAGCGCAAGACGATCTCGATCTGCGATTACCACTTCCGTCAGCTGATGCGGCATCAAAGCATGCTGAACCCGTTCGATTCGCTACTGGGCGGCGGCGGCTCGTCGTCGCTGTTCGGCGGGCTCGACGACGAATCGCCGCTCGCCGCCGAGATTCCGCGCGAATCGGTCGACCCGACCGACGCGTTCAGCGAGCAGACGCTGGAACTGCTGCAACGGGCGGCCGAGAAGGCGCACGAACTGCGCCGCAGCGAGCTCGATTCCGAACATCTGCTGTACGCGCTGGCCGACACCGACGTGTGTGCCGCGCTGCTGAAGGAACTGAAGCTGTCGCCGCAGGACATCCGGTCCTACATCGACGAGCATGCGCACACCGGTACGGCCGACCCCGATGCGCCGCTCGACAAGCTGTCGATCTCGCCGCGCGTGAAGAAGGCCGTGCAGTACGCGTTCCAGGCGTCGCGCGATCTCGGTCATTCATACATCGGCCCCGAGCACCTGCTGATCGGGCTGGCATCGGTGCCGGACAGCATCGCCGGCACGCTGCTGAAGAAATACGGCGTGACGCCCGAGGCGCTGCGCCAGAAGGTCGTGAAGGTGGTCGGCAAAGGCGCCGAGGACGGCCGCGTCGATGCGCCGACCGGCACGCCGAACCTCGACAAGTTCGGCCGCGACCTCACCGCGATCGCGCGCCAGGGCAAGCTCGACCCGGTGCTCGGCCGCGCGCAGGAAATCGAGAGCACGATCGAGGTGCTCGCGCGCCGCAAGAAGAACAACCCGGTGCTGATCGGCGAGCCGGGGGTCGGGAAGACGGCGATCGTCGAAGGGCTCGCGCAGCGGATCGTCAACGGCGACGTGCCCGAGGTGCTGCGCGGCAAGCGGCTCGTCGAAGTCAACATCAACTCGATGGTGGCCGGCGCGAAGTATCGCGGCGAGTTCGAGGAGCGCGCGAAGCAGCTGATCGACGAAGTCACTGCGAAGCACGACGAACTGATCCTGTTCATCGACGAGCTGCACACGATCGTCGGCGCGGGCCAGGGCGGCGGCGAAGGCGGTCTCGACATCGCGAACGTGCTGAAGCCCGCGCTCGCGCGCGGCGAGCTGAGCCTGATCGGCGCGACGACGCTCAACGAATACCAGAAGTACATCGAGAAGGACGCGGCGCTCGAGCGGCGCTTCCAGCCGGTGTTCGTGCCGGAGCCGAGCGTCGAGCAGACGATCGTGATCCTGCGCGGGCTGCGCGACAGCCTCGAGGCGCACCACCAGGTGACGTTCGCCGACGACGCGTTCGTCGCGGCCGCGGAATTCGCCGACCGCTACATCACGTCGCGCTTCCTGCCCGACAAGGCGATCGACCTGATCGACCAGGCCGCCGCGCGCGTGCGGATCGGCGCGACGTCGCGTCCGGTCGACATCCAGGAAGGCGAAGCGCAGATTGCGCAACTGAAGCGCGAGCAGGATTACGCAACGTCGCGCAAGCGCTTCGACGAAGCGAAGCAGTTCGAGGAGCAGATCAACGCGAAGCAGAAGACCGTCGACGAGATGATGGAGGCGTGGCAGCGCAAGACGGGCTCCGAGACGCTCGAAGTGACCGTCGAATCGGTGGCCGAGGTCGTGTCGCGGCTCACTGGCATCCCGGTGTCCGAACTCACGCAGGAAGAACGCCAGAAGCTGTTGAAGATGGAAGAGCAGCTGCGCGAGCGCGTAGTCGGCCAGAGCGACGCGGTGGTGGCCGTCAGCGACGCGGTGCGGCTGTCCCGTGCAGGGCTCGGCCAGACGCACCGGCCGATCGCGACGTTCCTGTTCCTCGGGCCGACGGGCGTCGGCAAGACCGAGCTCGCGAAGGCGCTGGCCGAGACCGTGTTCGGCGACGAGCAGGCGATCATCCGCATCGACATGTCCGAGTACATGGAGCGGCACGCGGTCGCGCGGCTGATCGGCGCGCCGCCCGGCTACGTCGGCTACGACGAAGGCGGCCAGCTCACCGAGCGCGTGCGGCGCCGCCCGTACAGCGTGATCCTGCTCGACGAGATCGAGAAGGCGCATCCGGACGTCTACAACGTGCTGCTGCAGGTGTTCGACGACGGCCGCCTGACCGACGGCAAGGGCCGCGTGGTCGATTTCAGCAACACGATCATCATCGCGACCAGCAACCTCGGCGCGGCAATCATCATGGACAACCTCACGCAGCCGGAAGCCGCGCGCAAGACCGACAAGGCGATCCGCGAAGAACTGATGCAGGTGCTGAAGGGCCATTTCCGCCCCGAGTTCCTGAACCGGATCGACGAGGTGATCGTGTTCCACGCGCTGTCGAAGGAGAACATCCGCGCGATCGTGCAGATCCAGCTCGACCGCGTGGTGCGCACGGCCGCCGCGCAGGACATCACGCTCGTGATGGGCGACTCGCTCGTCGAGCACCTGACCGAAGCCGGCTACCAGCCGGAGTTCGGCGCGCGCGAGCTGAAGCGCCAGATCCGCCAGACCATCGAAACCCGGCTCGCGAAGGAAATCCTTGCCGATCGCCTGAAGTCGGGCGACCGGTGCGAAGTCGACTACGACAAGGCCAGCGACGAAGTGACGTTCAACAAGCTCGCGGCGCCTGAAACGAAGGACGCGAAGAAGGACGCCGACGGCAAGGCGAAGCCGAACGGCAAGGCGGCCGCCAAGGCCACCGACGAGGCGAAAGCCGGCGACACGCCCGCCGACGCACCGCCGCCCGCACCTGCCGCGAAACCGTCCGGCAAGAAGTCGTCCGGCGCGAAGAAGGACGCGCACTGAAACCCCGCGTGCCCCGCACGCCCGGGGCACGCATGACCGGCTCCGTCCATGCGACGGAGCCGCCCCACGCCGCGACACGGCGCAAACCGAGCCGCCCGCATCGGGACCGGCAGATGGAGATTCACATGACAAATCGACGCGAAGTGCCAGGCATCAGGAAGTACGACGGGCCCGCCGGTGGTTGGGGCGCGCTTCGCGCGACAGCCGACGCGGTGCGCACGCAAATGGAAACCATCGAGGCGCCGATCGTGCTGATGCGGACCAACCAGCCCGACGGCTTCGACTGCCCCGGCTGTGCGTGGCCCGACAAGGAACACAAGTCGACGTTCCAGTTCTGCGAGAACGGCGCGAAGGCCGTCACGTGGGAAGCGACGACCAAGCGCGTGACGCCCGAGTTCTTCGCGGCGAACACCGTGTCGTCGCTGCTGCGGATGTCGGACTACGAGCTGGAGAACATGGGCCGGCTCACGCATCCGCTCGTCTACGATCGCGCGACCGACACGTTCCGCGCGATCGAATGGGACGACGCGTTCGCGCGCATCGGCGAAGTACTGCGCGCGCTGCCGCCCGAGCAGGTCGAGTTCTATACGTCGGGCCGCGCATCGAACGAAGCCGCGTACCTGTACCAGCTGTTCGCACGCGAGCTCGGCACCAACAACTTCCCCGACTGCTCGAACATGTGCCACGAACCGACCAGCGTCGGCCTGCCGCAGTCGATCGGCATCGGCAAGGGCACCGTATCGCTGGAAGACTTCGACCATTGCGAGCTGATCATCTCGATCGGCCACAACCCCGGCACGAACCACCCGCGGATGATGGGCACGCTGCACGAGTGCTCGCGCCGCAACGTGCCGATCATCGTGTTCAACCCGCTGCGCGAGCGCGCGCTCGAACGTTTCGCCGATCCGCAGGACATGATCGAGATGGCGTCGTTCGGCTCGACGCGGATCGCATCGACGTACTACCAGGTGGACGCCGGCGGCGACGCGGCCGCGCTCAAGGGCATCATGAAGGCGCTGCTGCAGCTCGAAGCCGAACGCGGCGACGTGCTCGACCGCGACTTCATCGCGCAGCACACGAACGGCTTCGACGCGTTCTCGGCCGACCTCGAAGCCACGTCGTGGGGCGACATCGAGCGCGCGAGCGGCCTTAGCCAGGCGCAGCTCGAACAGGTCGCGCTCGCGTACGCGAAGTCGAACGCGACGATCATCACGTACGGGATGGGCGTCACGCAGCACAACAAGGGCACGGCCACCGTGCGCCTGATCGCCGACCTGCTGCTGATGCGAGGCAACATCGGCAAGCCGGGCGCCGGCGTGTGCCCGCTGCGCGGCCACTCGAACGTGCAGGGCAACCGCACGGTCGGCATCACCGAAAAACCGTCGGCCGAGTTCCTGAAGAAGATCGAGGACGTGTGCGGCTTCACGCCGCCCGCGCATCACGGGCACGACGCGGTGCAGGCGATGCAGGCGATGATCGACGGCACCGCGAAGGCTCTGCTGTGCCTCGGCGGCAACTTCGCGGTCGCGCTGCCCGATCCCGAGCTGTCGTTCCCGGCGATGGCGAAACTCGACCTGAGCGTGCATCTCGGCACGAAGCTGAACCGGTCGCACCTGCTGGTCGGCAAGGAAACCTTCATCCTGCCCGTGCTCGGCCGCACCGAGCTCGACATGCAGGCAACCGGCCGGCAGTCGATCACCGTCGAGGATTCGATGTCGATGGTCCACGCGTCGGCCGGCAAGCTCAAGCCGGCGTCCGACCAGTTGCGCTCGGAGCCTGCGATCGTCGCGGGCATCGCGCATGCGACGCTGCCGAACAGCAAGGTCGCATGGCTCGACCTGATCGCCGACTACGACCGTATCCGCGACCTGATCGACCGCACGGTGTCCGGTTTCGAGGCCTTCAACGAGCGCATCCGCACGCCGGGCGGCTTCCGCCTGCCGCTGCCGCCCACCGAGCGCGTGTGGCCGACGCCGACCGGCAAGGCGATGTTCTCGGTCTACAAGGGCGTGAAGGAAGATGCCGACGTGCTCGGCGCCGAGCAGGTGCTGCGGCTGATCACGCTGCGCAGCCACGACCAGTACAACACGACGATCTACGGGCTCGACGACCGCTATCGCGGCGTGTTCGGCCGGCGTGACGTGCTGTTCATGAACCCCGCCGATCTCGCGAAGTACGGGCTCGAACACGGCGACCTCGTCGACATCGAGACGGTCACCGCATCGGGCCGCGCGCTGCGTCTCGAGAAGATCACCGCGATCGAGTACGACATCGCGCCGGGGTCGGTCGGCGCGTACTACCCGGAAGCGAACGTGCTCGTGCCGCTCGACTACATCGACAAGGAAAGCGGCACGCCGTCGTACAAGTCGGTGCCGGTGCGCGTCGCGCGCTCGGCGGTAGTCTGACTCACGGACGGGCTCGCGGCGCATAGGCAACCGCGAGCCCGTCCGACCTCCTCCAAGGGCCACCGCCTCACCACTGACGCGATGGCCCTCTTCCTTTCCCGTCTTTACCGCACCGCCGTCGGCGGCATCGTCGCGCCCGTCTGCCGGCGCCGATACGCGCTGTCGCGTGTCGCGAGCCAGTAGTACAGCGGCGACGTCAGCACCAGCCCCACGACCCACGACAGGTCCGCGCCGCCGAGATGCGCGGGAATCGGGCCCGCATACATCGGCGTGTTCATGAACGGGATCTGCACGAGGATGCCGATCGCATACGCGAGCAGCGCCTGCGGATTGAAGCGGCCGTAGATCCCGCCATCGGCCATGAAGATCGACTTGATGTCGTACTTGCCCTGGTGGATCACGTAGAAGTCGATCAGGTTGATCGCCGTCCACGGCACCAGCACGACGAGCAGCGCGAGCACGAGATCGACGAGGTTGCCGACGAAGTTCGTCGACGCGCCGATCGCCGCGTAGCAGCAGGCGACGAAGATCACGACCGACACCACCGCGCGCGCCTTCGCGGTCGGAATCCACTTGTAAGCGAACGTCTGCACCGACGTGATCACCGCGAGCACCGCGCCGTACAGGTTCAGCGCGTTGTGGCTGATCACGCTCAGCAGGAACAGCACGAGCATCAGCGGGCCGAGCGGGCCGGTCGCCTGCTTGACCGCATCCATCGTGTCCGCGCCGGCCGGCACCGCGAGCACCGCGACCACACCGAAGACGAACGCCAGCGTCGAGCCGATCGTGCAGCCGAGATAGGTCGCCCAGAACGTCGATGCCACGCCGACGTCCTCCGGCAGATAGCGCGAATAGTCCGACACGTACGGCGCGAACGCGATCTGCCACAACGCGGACAGCGACACCGTCGCGAGCCATCCCGCGAAGTCGAAGCCGCCGCGCGTCAGGAAATCGTCGGTCGTCACGTGCGTGAGGATCATCCAGAACCCGACCACGATCCCGATGCCGAGCACCCACGTGCCGATCCGGTTCAGGATGTGGATGAACCGGTAGCCGACGATGCCGATCAGCCCCGACCCCACCGCGCCGATCACGATGCCGACGGGCACCGGCACCGACGACGCGATGCCGTGCACCGACTTCCCGGCGAGCACGATGTTCGACGCGAAGAAGCCGACGTACATCACGGCCGCGATCACGGTCACGAGCAGCGCGCCCCACGAACCGAACTGCGCGCGGCTCTGGATCATCTGCGGGATGCCCATCTGCGGCCCCTGCGCCGAATGCAGCGCCATCAGCACGCCGCCGACCGCCTGGCCGACGACGATCGCGACGATGCCCCACATCAGGTTCAGGTGGAAGAGCTGCACGCCGAGCGCGCCGGTCACGATCGGCAGCGGCGCGATGTTGCCGCCGAACCAGAGCGTGAACAGGTCGCGCACCTTGCCGTGGCGCTCCGCGGGCGGCACGTAGCCGATCGTGTGTTTCTCTATCATCGGGGACGCATTGCGGTCCACGTTCGTCATGGTGATGTCTCCTGTCCTGCGCGGCGATGCGCGCGTGCCGTGTCAGCCGGCGCGTGTTGGGAACGCGCCTGCCATCGGGTCCGGATACGCGAGCGACGACGCCCCGCGTGCCCGCGCGGCGGTGTCGAACGACGCGGACGATGCGCATGCGGGGACGGAATAACTCTCCCGCCGGCGCATGCACGGCCGCGTCGTGAACGTCGTGATCCAGGTTGGAGACGATGGTGCGCCACGCGCATCGCGGCCGGAAAATACTAAAAATATTTCCGGGACATACGAAAAAGCTCTGCAGCGGACATTTCGGCACCGGGGAGCTTTCAGGTAAGGTGCTACGCAAACCATGGACAGATAGCGCCCGCGGCGGCACGCCGGGGCCGTGCATCAGAGGTGCTTGTGGCTCACTACACTTTGCGGCAACTGAAATACTTCGTGACGACGGTGGAATCCGGCAGCGTCGCCGAGGCATCGCGCCAGCTCTTCATCGCGCAGCCGTCGATCTCCAGCGCGATCAAGGGGCTGGAGGAAAGCTTCGGCGTGAAGCTGTTCATCCGCCATCACGCGCAGGGCGTGTCGCTTACGCCGAGCGGCACGCGCTTCTACCGGAAAGCGCAGGAGCTGCTGCGCATCTCGCACGAGTTCGAGCAGAACGCGCTCGCCGACAACGACGTGATCACCGGGCAGATCGACATCGGCTGCTTCGAGACGGTCGCGCCGCTCTATCTGCCGCAACTGATCGCGGGCTTTCGCGAGCGCTACCCGGGCGTGAACATCCGGCTGCGCGACGGCGACCAGCAGGAACTCGTGCAGGGCCTGACGTCCGGCACGTTCGATCTCGCGCTCATGTACGACCACGACCTCGACGGCACGATCGAGACCGAGCCGCTGATGCCGCCGCAGCAGCCGTACGTGCTGCTGCCGGAGAACCACCGGTTCGCGGGCCAGTCGCACGTGTCGTTGCGCGACCTCTGCGTCGAGCCGATGATCCTGCTCGACGTGCAGCCCAGCCGCACGTATTTCGTCAGCCTCTTTCACGAACTCGGGCTGACGCCGAACATCGTGTTCGGATCGCCGTCGATCGAGATGGTGCGCGGGATGGTCGGCCAGGGGTTCGGCTTCTCGCTGCTCGTCACGCGCCCGCATTCCGAATACACGTACGACGGCCAGCGGGTCGTGACGATCGGCCTCAGCGAAACGGTGAGCCCGTCGGGGCTCGTGAGCGCGCGGCTGAAGCGCGGTCAGCTCACGAAGCAGGCGCAGTCGTTCGTCGATTTCTGCCGCGAACGGCTCGCGCAGATCGTCGCGGAAACGGCGCGATAAGGAGCAGCCAGGAACAGGAAAACGCACGCGCCGCGGGATGCGGTGCGTGCGTGTCGGCGATGGCAATGTCAGACGGATGTGGAAAGATGCTCAGCCAACCGGGCGAGCATCGCGTCGCAGCCGTGAAGCTGGTCGAGCGTGACGAACTCGTCGGGCTTGTGTCCCTGGTCCATGCTGCCGGGCCCGCACACCACGGTCGGAATGCCGGCCTGCCCGAACAGCCCGCCTTCGGTGCCGAACGCCACCGTGCCGAATGCATTGGAGCCGCTCAGCATCGCGAGCAGCCGCGCGGCTTCGCTGTCCGGCTCGGTCGCGAGCCCCGGATACGCACCCAGCGGCTGCAGCCGGATGTCGGTATCGGGCTGCACCGCGCGCATCCTCGGCAACAGTTCGGATTCCGCATAGTCCTGCAGCTTCCTCGGCACGTCGTGTGCATCGAAATCCGGCAGTGCCCGCACTTCGAAGTCGAACTCGCATTCGGCCGGCACGATGTTCAGCGCGCGGCCGCCCTTGATCAGCCCCGTCTGCACGGTCGAGAACGGCGGATCGAAGCGTTCGTCGTGCCGTCCGGGCCGCGCGAGCGCATCACCGATCTCGCCGAGCCGGCCGATCAGCTTCGCCGCATAGTCGATCGCGTTGACGCCCGACGGTGCGTACGCCGAGTGGCACGCCGCGCCTTTCACGTGGCAGCGCATGGCGAGCTTGCCCTTGTGGCCGAGCACCGGCTTCAGTTCGGTCGGCTCGCCGATCAGGCACAGGCGCGGCCGGTGCTCGCGCGCGGCCAGAGCGTCGAGCATCGGCCGCACACCGAGGCAGCCGACTTCCTCGTCGTACGAGAACGCGAGATGCACGGGCACGCTCAGCGGCCGGGCGACGAACACCGGCACGGCCGCGAGCACCGATGCGATGAAGCCCTTCATGTCGGCCGTGCCACGGCCGTACAGGCGGCCGTCGCGCTCGGTCAGCCGGAACGGCTCGACCGTCCACGCCTGCCCGTCGACCGGCACCACGTCGGTATGACCCGACAGCGCGATGCCGCCGCGATCGCGCGGCCCGATCGTTGCGTACAGGCTCGCCTTCGTGCATTCCGTGTTGTAGAACAGTTCGCTCTCGACGCCGAAGCCCGCGAGATAGTCGCGGATGAAACCGATCATCTCGAGGTTCGAATCGCGGCTGACCGTCGCGAAAGCGATCAGCCGTTCGAGCAGCGCGCGGCTCGACGTGTCATTCATCGCCCGGCACTCCGTAGCGCGGCGCGGCGGTCGGGTTCAGCGCGCGCGTCTGGTAGTCGTGCATCTGCGGGCGATACGCCTGCCACAGCGCATCGAGCTGCCCGATCGGATCGGCATCGGCCCAGTCGACGCGCAGGTCGACGATCGGCCAGGTCACGTCGCCCGCCACTTTCAGCGCGGCCGAATGCACCGGCCCTGCTTCGCCGCCGGCCGCCATCGCCGCATGCATCGCGGCCAGCAGGCGATCGGCGAGCAGGCCCGGCGCCTGTTCGAAGGCCCGCGCCATCGCATCGATCACGGCCGGCGCGGCCAGCAGGTTGCCGGCGGCCACGCACTGTTCGCCGCGCACGGCGTGATGCGTACCGAGTGCTTCCTTGCCGGTGAAGCACGCCGTCTGCCCTTGCCCGTCGATCGCCGTGACCTGCCGGTACTGGCTCCAGCCGTTCGCGCTGAGCGCACGGTCGAGCGCCGCGGCGGGCGCGAGCTGCTCGTGCTCGATCAGGTCGAGGATCTGCGGGCCGAGTGCCGGCAGCGTGATGTTCTGCGTCGCGACGGCGCCGACGCCTGCGCGCACCCACGGGCAGCGTGCGCCCACCGCGATGCTCGACGAGCTGATCGCGATCCCGAGCTGGCCCGTTTCCGGGCAGCGCCCGACGATGGAGAAAGTCATGTCGCCTCCTACGCGCGGTTCGGCTGCCAGTTGTCCGGGATCACGGCGATCACGTCGATTTCCATCAGCCACTGCGGCTGGCCGAGCGCGGACACGACGAGCCCCGTCGAGATCGGATACACGCCCTTCAGCCACTTGCCGACTTCCTGGTACACCGGCTCGCGGTAACGCGGGTCGATCAGGTAGGTCGTCGTCTTCACGATGTGCGTGAGGTCGCTGCCGGCTTCCTCCAGCAGCTGCTTGACGTTCTTCATCGCCTGCTCGGCCTGCGCGCGCGGATCGCCGAGACCGGTCAGGTTGCCGTCGAAATCGGTGCCGACCTGGCCGCGCACATAAACGGTGTTGCCGGCCCGCACGGCCTGGCACAGGTCGTTGTCGAGCGTCTGGTTCGGGTAGGTATCCTTGGTGTTGAACATGCGGATACGGGTATGGGTGGGTTGGCTCATCGGAATCCTTCAGTCGTCAGGGGTCCCGCCGCCGCACCGGACGCAAACGCGGTGCGGCAAGCGGCATGGGTTCGGTCAGTTCACCGCGTCGGCAAGCGGCTGCGCATCGGCGTGCGCCACGGCGGCGTCCTGCTCCGGACGCGAGGTCGAACGGCGCTGCGATGCGTCGTGGTAGTCGAGGTAGGTGCGCTGCGTCGCGATGTGGTCGGCGATGTGCCGCGCGTCGTGCCACACGCCCCAGATGAAGCTGGAGCCGCGCCGCGACAGCCACGGCAGCCCGAGGAAATAGATGCCCGGCTCCTTCGACACGCCGCGCTGGTGCTGCGGCTTGCCGCTGTCGGCGAACGCGTCGACCTTCAGCCAGCCATAGTCGACCGCGTAGCCCGTCGCCCAGATGATCGACGTGACGCCCGCACCGGCAAGGTCGAGCGCGAGGATCGGATGCGCGACGCAGTCGGGGTTCGGCAGGATGCGGCGCGCTTCCGGTTCTTCCGGCAGGTCGAGGCCGTTGCGGGCCGCATAGGCGTCGGCTGCGTCGAGCAGCGACAGGTAGTTCTCGTCGCCGCGCGCGAGATTGATCGCGAGATCGCGTTCGAATACGGCCACGCCGCCGTCGAACGACTTCGTCAATCCGACGAGCGTCACGCCCTGGTTCGCGAGCTTGCGGAAATCCACCGTGTGGCCGCCGCGCGCGCCGCTCACCGCGATCGTCACGTGTTCACGGCCGGGCGTTGCGACCTCCTTGTCCCATTCGCCGAGCACGCCGAGCCACCAGCAGAAGTCGCGGCCGCGATACGCGCGCGGCGGGCGATCGTGCGGGCCGACCGACAGGTAGACCTGCCGGCCCGCGCGCTGCAGCTCGTCGGCGATCTGCACGCCCGACGACCCCGCGCCGACCACCAGCACCGCGCCTTCCGGGAGCTGGCCCGGGTTGCGATAGTCGGCGGAATGGAGCTGCACGAGGCGCGCGTCGTCCGGCGCGATCGGCGGAATCACCGGGCGCTGGAACGGCCCCGTCGCGACAACCACGCGGTTCGCCTCGATCGTGCCGTCGGACGTCTCGACGACGAACCCCGGCTTGCCCGTATTGCGCACGACCTGCTTCACCTCGACACCGGTGCGGATCGGCGCGTTGAACTTGCGCGCATACGCTTCGAAGTAGTCCGCGACCTGGTCTTTCGACGCGAATGCGTCAGGATCGAGGCCGTCGAATTCGAGGCCGGGGAAGCGGTCGTGCCACGCGGGGCCGTTCGCGACCAGCGAATCCCAGCGCCCCGTGCGCCAGCGTTCGGCGATCCGGCTGCGCTCCAGCACGAGATGCGGTACGCCCAGCTTGCCCAGGTGCTCGCTCATGGCCACGCCGGCCTGACCGGCGCCGACGACGAGCGTATCGATTGAGGTTGTTTCGACTGCCACGGCTGTCTCCTTCTGAAGTGCGGCTCAGTGCGACGCTCGTGCTGTCGCGTGAGTTGGAATGGAGACATTCTGCTGATGCGCAGGCAGGCGCGAAATGATGATTTTTGTTGGTGTTGATGAACAAAAAGCTGGGGGTGGTGAGCGGTGCGGGTGGCTTTAGGGTGCGCACACGAGAGCCGCTGGTCATGTCTGGCTGCGGGGCGAATCAGGTATATGCGCGCCCTCGCACAAGCCTTTCCGCAGCCGGAATGTGTGCACCAGCCCGTTGCACGATGACCGGGGGCGCACGTTGTGACACGGCTCGACACGCTTGACGACGCCCGGCAGCGGCTTGGGTATGCGGAAAAATCGCTCGAGCACGGAGGGTCGCGCAGCGTGCTGACCATGCAGATCGAGACGGTCACCCATGCGCGCACCGGCAACGCCGTGACGCATTTCGCCGACCGGCGGCCACCTCCGCAATCGGATCTCGCCCGACGCGCTCAAGTGCCCCTGGCTCACAAGACCGGGGCATTCAAAATTGCCCAGATCCTGCCTGCGGGCGATGTCGGCACTGCTTACCGGTCTGCGTCCCGGTGCGCGGGAGCGGCTGGATCGCGCTCATCCTTGCCCGAGGGCTGTTCATCCACATCGTCGTCGGATGTCGCCGAACCCCGGCTGGCGAACCATGCGACCAAGCCACCCAACGCAAGCAGCGGACCGAGAAGCAGGAAATGCTCGATCGCAAAATCGTTCACGTCATGCGAACCATAGCCACCTCCGCTGATCTGGGCCACGGCCTGCAATACTGCAAACGCACCCCAGGCAGTCAGGATCAGACCGCCGACACACACCATCGCTGCAATCGTCGATTTACGCATTTCTGCTCCGTCAAGCGTTCTCGGCAGCGTTGCCGACGCTGACCTGCGGCTTCTGCGGCGGCATGTCGCCATCGGGCACGTGCGCGCCCCGTACTCAGCGACCCGGGTTCACGGCGGGCTTGGCCGGCGACGCCGGCGCGGACGTCACCGCCTTCGCCGCGTTGATCAACGTCTCCTTGTTGCCGTCCCACTTGGGCAGTCTGGCGGGCGGCAGCGGCACCATCTTGTCCAGGTTCGGCAGACGCAGGTCGGGGTCGCGTTCCAGGCGATCGGCAAGGACGATATAACGCTCGGCACGAGCCCGATCCTTCACGCCACCCGCTACCGGATCGCCATCATCGAACGCACCGAACAAATATCCAGCACTCTCGGCACTGCCGAATTTCACGCCCGCATGCAGCGTTTTGAGCGCGCGTTCGTTGTTCTCGCCCAACTCGGCTCGATCACCCGCAATCGTCGTTCCCAACACATACGCCGCACGTCCGTTGCCCTGCGCGACCGCACACTCAAGCATCTGGAGTGCGATCTTGCGGTTGCCCCAGAACCCCATCTTGGGGTCGTCGTAGAGCGCGTCCATCTTGTCACCCAGATACGCCATCGCACTCGGACTGCCCATATCGGCGGCCAATTGCCAGAATGCATAGGCGCGGCTGGCATCCTGTTTTACGCCCATCCCGTCCATGTGATACGTACCCATCAGATCGTAGGCCGCCGGAATACCCAGTTTCATCGCCTGTTCGGTGATCTGCAGGGCATGTTCGGAATCACGATCCACCCCCTCCCCCTGGGCGTAGGCATTCGCCAGATTCAGCATCGCCTTCCAGTGCTTGCGCTCGGCCGCCTTCGTCCACAAATCGACAGCGCCCTTGTAATCGCGCTGGTTCGGCCACAACAGCGCGCTGGTCTGCACCAATGCCTGCTGATTCCATCGATCGGCCTCGGGATCGAGCGGGGGAGCCACGTCTACCTCGTGCTTGCACGCAAACGCCGTGCGATGAGGGTTGAAGGCGGTCAACGACATGTTGCGAGAAGGAGCATCGTTCATTGAGCAGGCTGCGCATGCAACGAACAGGAAAGCCGAAACCAACCGGGTCAAGCCGATACGGTTGGCGGGAGTCGAACGCAATTGATTTAGCACGATTCGGGAAGCCTACTCAGGAAAAGCGAACGCCTGTCGCACGCGCATCATGGAACGGATGCAGGAAGCCGGCCGGCGCGATCATCGGCGACGGCTCCACGCTCGACGCGCCGCAAGCGTTGCGGACCACGGCGATTCGGAGGTGCCGGGCCTGTCAGTAATTTCGTGTTCAAGGCATATGATGCTCCGAAGGAGACTATATGCCTCGCAAACCGAAAGCCAAACCGGTAGACCTGCCGGCGATTCCCGCCGAGTTGCTTGAGCAATTCGGCAG